>JANQSK010001269.1 GCA_028284105.1 Anaerolineae bacterium | reverse complement strand
TATTATACCACGTAATGGGAGTGAATTGGGGGGGGATGATGGTGATGAATGCTATTGAAACGGCCGTTTGTTAGCCTAAAAAATAGCTAAGATTGATTGACACCATGGAGTGTTAAAGCAAGCCGCTTCGCCTTTCCATTAACATGCAATACGCGAGCTGTGATCTTATCACCCTTCGCTACAACGTTTCTGGGGTGAAGGAAGCTACCTTCAGCAAGCTCAGAAATGTGAATCAATCCTTCAAGTTCTTCTTCAATCATCACGAAAGCGCCGTAGCTTACGATGTTGCTCACCGTGCCATGCACAATTTGACCTTCTTTGAATCGGGTTTCTACAGTGTGCCATGGATCATGCTTGAGGCGTTTGAGGCTTAAAGCAACACGGCCGTTTCTCGAGTCAACACTTAAAATCGTGACGCTGATTTGCTGACCAGGCTTTACAATGTCGCTCGGGTGCAGCACGCGACTCCAAGAAAGCTCGGAGATATGGATAAGCCCTTCAACACCACCCAAATCAACAAATGCGCCAAACTTAGTGAGGTTCGTCACCGTGCCTGAAACGGTATCACCAATATTGATTTGACCCAAAACATTGTCCCGTTGCCCAGCAGCAACCTGGGCTGCTCTTTCTGACAAGATAAGCCGATTTGAATCTTTATTGAGTTCGATGATTTTGAGAGGGAGCTTTTTGCCAACCCATTCTTTTAGAGCACGAATACGCTCTGATTCAAGATGGAACTGGGGAAAGTTTAATAACTGGGACGCAGGAACAAAGCCTTGAATATTATTCCAAAGGACTAATAATCCACCTTTGTTGAATCCAGTAATTTCAAGGTTGACGATCTCTTCGTTCGTGAAATTATTTTGGGCGACTTGCCAAGGATCCTGATAGGTGCTTGGAATTCGATTTAGACTGGCTTCAGATTGAGTCGAACTATCATTGAGCACATCCCATGATGGTTCAGAGGAATTGCCATTTACATTTGGCTCTGGACTACTGGATTCTTGTTGAAAAAGTGCACTCCAGTAAGCATCATCTTGCCGGAGATCATCTGACGAATCCGAAACTGACTTAGACATAATTCTACTTCTCGCTCTTACTCGACTCACTCGTCCCGAAATGGTCACTCGTTACATACCAAAATTGAAATACAATTGGCGCACTAATAAGGCTTCTTGTGATCCTTAACTGTTTTTACACAAACGCTTAATTTGGAACACTACAATAAATAAATTTGGGAAGCTCTTACTATTCTCTAATTATAGGCGTTGCTGTTCCCAAGTCAAACCAAAATTGTTTATAATTCCGAAGATATGGGAGAAAAATTGCACGAATCACATATATTGCCGTTGCTTAAAACCAACTGGCTTGGCAAACATTACACGTTTTTTGAAGAAGTTGACTCGACCAATACGCAGCTCAAAAAAACGGCCGTTCAACAAGATCTACCCGAAGGCGCTATCTTTATCACTGATTATCAAATTGAGGGTAAAGGACGTCATCAGCGTCGCTGGGTGACACCTCGTCAGTCTGCGCTCTTATTTTCTTTACTTTTTAAGCCACAGTGGCCCGCAGAACAAAGCGCTTGGTTAATGATGATTGGGTGTATAGCGGCAGCAGAAGCTATTCAGGAATTGCTTCAATTAGATGTCAAAGTAAAGTGGCCCAATGATTTAGTGCTTCTTCAAAATGGGGAATGGCATAAATTTACTGGGATTTTGGTGGAAGGTTCATTAGGGCAGGATGGGCAATTGGAAACGGCCGTTTATGGAATGGGTATCAATGTCAACATCAATGAAGATGAATTGCCTGAAGCCGTGACCCCTCCAACGAGTTTGAAAATTGCATCAGGGCAAAACGTCGATAGAGTAAAGCTGCTTTGTTTAATCTTAGAGAAGATGGAGCGGCTATATGAGCAAGCACGTCAGGGGGGGGCTCCGGTTGAAGATTGGCGCAAGCTCGTGATTACGTTAGGGCAGTCTGTTGAAGTGGCGCAACTCGGCAATCATGACGTTTTAAGGGGAACGGCCGTTGACGTAAATTCAGTTGGACACCTTATCGTCAAGGACAATTCTGGTGTGCTTCATACAGTACAAGCAGGGGATGTTACACTTCGAGGTAATTTTGACATAATGTAATAAATCAGATAGCCTATAAGCACGATTTATTGATGCAGTTTCAACGCTTTTTTCGAAGCAAATTCACTAGACAAGAGAGGACTTCATGCCAGCAGATTTTGATAGCGTTTTTGGTGATGATGACTTTAATTTTGACGACGATCCAATCGATAACACAGAAGAAATAGAATCTATTCAAGAAGATGATGGATTTGAAGATATGTTCCGTCAGCAGGCGGCACGATCAGAAGCATCATTTGATGAAATGGAAGCAGATGATGATTATATAGAAGCCGAAGGAAACAGCGGCGGTGGCTTTTCACTTGGCGCATTTACGCCGTTCCAACGACTTATCATCATTGCGCTTGTGTTACTAGATATTTTTGCCATTGGTTTTGGCGTATTAATAATGACAGGTCGTGTCGGATAATTTTTCCTAGCAATTGACATGAAAAAAGCCCCTAAGATTTAACTTAGAGGCTCATTAAATAAAAATAAATAACCCTAAGGTGATTTGCATTCAATGCATACCTTAGGGTTTTTTTGTTATGGAGAACTTTCTTCAGCCGTTTCCGTGGTGGTTTCAGGTTCGATGGTTGTTGCAGTGTTGGTGGTTTCCACTGTTGGAACGATGCCAGGACCAGGCAATACTAGCGTTGGAACGGTGCCTTCTGGTGTGAAGATGATCTTGTCTGCAGGATTAAGCGCGTCCGCATTGGCTTGGACAAGTAAGAGCTGAACATATTCTGGGTTAGAGGCATAAATTTCAGCAAGTACTTTTTGGAAGGCTGCGTCCGCTTCAGCTTTTGCAATGGCCGCTTCTGCAAGGGTGGCATTAATTTCAATGTCCCGTTCAGCAGCGAGAAGCTCATTCGCTTTTTCAGAAGCAATTCGGGCATTTTCAGTTTCCAGCCGAGCCAAATCGTTAGCGCGTTCTGCTTCAATAACCACTAATTGAGCATCTAAGCGTTCTTGCTCAAGTTGGGCTAACAAAATCTGTTGACGCGTTTGTTCTTGCAAACGACTTTGTTCAACTCGGATTTCACCTTCTTGACGGGCCTGTTCTGCTAAAGCTTCAGCCTGAGCGCGGAGCTCATCTTGTGCCGCTTTTTCAGTTTGCAAACGACTTTGCACGATTTCATCAAGTGCAGCTTGTACCTCAGGGGATAAAATAACCTCGGGGACAACTAGGTTTTCAATACGCAAACCAATTTCGTCCGCTTGCTCTTGCACACTATCCGTAATACAGATTCTTAAATCATCACGAGCGGTACCAATGATGTTGTCATCAAAAGTCCGTTCGCCGACGCAAACTTTCATGGCTTGGCGCGTAAAGTTTTCAATACGTTGAACGGCTGCGCTATCGCTAGTGTACACATCTTGATAACGAGACCAGTTTTCTCGGATAACGTCTGAATTACCAATGCCTGGACGGAATACATCACCCGTCACAATCAAACCAATTCGCTGTTTGTCTTGGGTGATAATTTCAGGATCTTCAACGCGGAAGAAAACCGCTTTTGAAGAAATGGTTTCGAGACGGACAAATAAACCGAAATCATTGTAAACACCAGGCCCGACAACTGTACGAATTTGATTGTTGCGGAACTGTAGGCCAACTTCTTGTTCTTCAACGGGCTGAAGGAAGTAGAAAAATCGGCCAAGGAATGAGATGATGAAGAAAATGATAATGATCCCAAGGATAGCGAAGAATATTCTTCTGACCGCATTTGTGGGTACATTTTCCATAAAGGTAACCTCCAATAATGTGTAAAATCGGAATATAAAACGGAAAGACGTTTTATTTATTAGTTATAAACGTCCAATTCCGACTTTGGTAGACAAATTGTCTAAATTGATAAGGAAATGTGATGAGTTGCAAAATTGGCTCATCATTTGTGTTGATTTGTGCGCAAATAGGTTTTGCCAATTTGTACGGAAGTTGAAATGAAAAGTTTCAATTGGGCTTGATTGCGTGCGATTGGAAACGTAAGCAATCTTTTGTAATTATGTCAAGAAATTAAGTAGATTGTCAAGGTGTTTTGCTCAAATAAACCCTTTATTTACAAAGGAAATAAAGAATTGGGTCACTAGTGTACTTATAGCAAGTTCAATTCTATTTGACCATAAGATTTTAGTTTATTCTTCTCCGGGAGCGTATGCCGAGTTGAGATTATTGCGAATGATGGCTTCGTCCATCCAAACAGGCTTGAGTTGACGTTCGACGAAGATGGGTGCTTGATCGGCATAATGGCGAGAATCTTCATCAAGAGTGGCACTGCCATATTGGTGGATACTTTGAGAGG
>JANQSK010001266.1 GCA_028284105.1 Anaerolineae bacterium | reverse complement strand
TCTCAATCCTAATTTTGTCAATCAACCCAATGCAGCCAGCGCTCCGACAACGGCCGGTGATTTCAACCTTCAAGAAAACTCACCTGCAGTGAATGCTGGCGACAATGCTGCCTATGATGCCATCACCAGCGGTTCGACAGATTTGGCTGGTAATGCCCGCAAACAAAATAGCGTCATCGATATGGGTGCTTATGAAACGGCTTATGCCCCCTCTTCCTATCCACTCACCATCGAGCTCATTGGGAACGGCAGCGGTGAGATTGAACTCAATGGAGACGCGATTAGCTGTGACAGCAGTTGCACCATCGATTTAGATATCGACACGGCCGTTACCCTTATTGCCTCTCCAGACCAAGGCTCAAATTTTGAAGGCTGGGGTGGTGACTGCGACGGCACGGGAAGCTGTGAACTCACCATGGATTCTGCCAAATCAGTCACGGCCGAATTTGATATCCCGCCCGTTTTGTACCCCCTTTCAATTGAAATTATTGGAACGGGTAGTGGCGATCTCTATTTAGACGGTGCTTTGCTCACCTGTAATGGCAGCTGTACGGTCGAATTTTTGGAAGATACGGCCGTTTCTCTGACAGCCACACCGGACGCAAATTCAACCTTCGCAGGTTGGAGCGGCGATTGTGGCGGTAGTGGCAGCTGTAATCTCACAATGGATTCGCCTAAACAGATTACAGCTAATTTCCATGATGAAGAAGAACCACTCACCTTCCCGCTTTCGATTGAGGTCGTTGGGACAGGAGACGGTGAACTCTTCTTGAACGGGGATCCACTTACCTGCAATAACTCTTGTACGATCGATTTTGATGAAGATACGGCCGTTTCACTTACCGCAACGCCTGATGGATCATCACTCTTTGCCGGTTGGAGCGGTGATTGCAGCGGGAATGGCAGCTGTAATCTCACCATGAATGAAGCCAAAGAAGTCACGGCCAACTTCAATGACAATAGCGCCCCTCTCTCTTATCCGCTATCGATTGATTTGATTGGCTCAGGTGATGGGCAGCTCAACTTAAATGGCTCACCGCTCACGTGCGACGGCAGTTGTACGGTTGTGTTGGAAGAAGATACGGCCGTTACCCTCACGGCGACGCCAGATGGCAATTCAACATTTGCTGGCTGGGGTGGTGATTGCCAAGGACAAGCCAGCTGTGTTTTAACCATGACCGAGGCCAAAGAAATCACGGCCAGCTTCATCTCAAATGACACAACAGTCTCTTATTCATTAACCATTGGGTTCAATGGCAATGGCGATGGGCAAATTTATTTTGATGGCTCACCGCTCAATTGTGATGGTGGATGTTCAGTAGTCTTGGAAGAAGATACGGCCGTTTTGCTTACTGCAACCGCAGATTCCGGTTCAACTTTTTCAGGCTGGGGTGGTGCATGTTCCGGGTCCGGTAGCTGTGAACTCACGATGGACTCAGCGAAAGAGGTGACGGCGACCTTTGAGCTCGACGGACCTTCAAGCACAGAGTTTATGATTTACTTACCGTTAGTCGTTAGATAATTGGTGAAGAAAAGAAATTTGAAATCAATCACTTCTACAAGATTGATCTCCCAAAATACCGAAGACTGAGTCTGTCGAAGCCCGATTAATCTACCTTCGACAAGCTCAGGCTACTTTTGACATCAAAATTCGAATTGTGGATTTTCCGCATTGAGGATGCTTGTTGCGGACCAAGCTGGCAAGCCTAAGAAGTGCTTAAGTAGTTGTTCCAAATCGGTTAATGCCTCTTTGAGTTGATCTGGTGTGACGGGCGGTAAAATTTCCAACACGAAGACAACATCTTTAGAGTCATTCGTCAGCTTGGTGCGATCAGCCTCTTTCCAATTCCATCGTCGACAGATCGCGCCAATATCGTCGGTGTAAAACACCTCATTTGGATACGGGGGTCTAGCCTCTCGTTCACCCAACAGCTGAACGGGCTGTTCATTCTCACCAGCCACAGCTAAACGTAAATCCCCTTCCATTTTTGATAAATCCTCCGCCCCAACAGGCAGCACGTGTCGCAAAGAGATAATGTTGTAAATATCAACGAGTGAATTAATTGAATTTAAGTTTTCCCTTTTCAGCACACGTTTTAACAAATTTTCAATTGAAGAAGGATACTTTTTCGGTTTGGCCCCAAACTGCCGATACGCTTCACGCCAAGGGGCAATCTGCGGCAGTTGGCTCACCACCTGCCCCTCAAAACGACCGCGCGTTTCATCCTGCGTCTTTGCTAACAGGGCTTGAATCTCTGAGGAAGAAGGTGGATTCTGACATCCTTTCATCACCAAAACACCAATTTGTGCATCAGGGAATTGTTCAATCAATTTTTCCGTCAAATATATTTTCATAATCGCTATCCCACTCGTTGTCACAAGTGTATCTCGTCAATTCAATATTGCCCCTTTCCATTGTCATGCTGAGCGAGGCTACACCAATGCAAAATCACACAATTAGCTAGCCGAAGCATCTCTCCATTTGCAGGTTATCTCTTGTCAACCTTCTCTATTTGGAGATGCTTCGACTCGTCGTAGTGGTGACTATTTTCTTGAGTTAACCCGCTCAGCATGACAGTTGAGACAGGTTCAGACTAATGCTAAAAACATCCTAAAACAACGATTTCACTACATTTGAATCTTGTATTGATCGAACAACTTCATTTGCAATCTCTTAATGTCGAAGCTTATTTGACATAATCAATCTCTACCCCTATTGTACTTATATCCACCCCGCAAAAAACATCTAAGGAGCAAAATGACAGAGCTAATTATTACCAATAATGAAGCAGAAAAACGGTTTGAAACGGCCGTTAATGGTGAAATCGCCTATCTTGAATACATGCCGGCTGGCCAAAACATCGTCTTGTCTCACACCGAAGTTCCTGAAGCACTAGAAGGCCAAGGCATAGGCAGCCAACTTGTTAAAGAGGTTCTTGAAACGGTAAAACGAAACGACCAGAAAATCATTATTACGTGTCCATTTGTTGCTGGCTATATTAAGCGACATCGTGAATATCTTGACCTTGTCTTTGGGTATAAAGGTCAATAGAGTCCATCTCAGGAGAAATGATGAGTCAAAAATATCAGGGAAAAGCACAGGATAAACGGTATACAGGGGAAGCAATAGACGTTACATTCAATCTCAAACGATGCATCCACGCTCAAGAGTGTGGCAAAGGACTTGTGTCTGTCTTTAACACCAATCAACGCCCATGGGTACAAGCTGATAATGCGTCAGCCGATGAGGTGACAACCGTCGTACAGCGCTGTCCCTCTGGGGCTTTGCACTTTGAAAGAAAAGATGGGGGCGCGGAGGAAACGGCCGTTTCTGAAAACGTCATCCATGTCCACACCAAAGGTTACTATCGCATTCAAGGGGATCTCAACATCACCAGCAGCAATGTAGACATCGAAGGCGAGACGCGCGCGACCCTTTGTCGCTGTGGCGCATCCAAAAACAAACCATTCTGCGACAATGCTCACAAGGAAATCGAGTTTGAAGCCCCAACCGAAGTTACAAAGCCGCACAAAGAGGGTTTGACCACGGGCGGTCAGCTTCGCGTTCATCTCTATGAAAATGGACCAATCGAGCTTGAAGGAAACTACAT
>JANQSK010001265.1 GCA_028284105.1 Anaerolineae bacterium | reverse complement strand
CTCTGAAACATTGAAATGGATGGGCGTTGAAACAATTGTAGTAGATTTGCCCTTTGGCTCGATGCATCAAATGGGAATGTTCCGGATTGTGGATCATGATTTGGCAATCTGCTGGCCACACCGTTTTGTACACCGAGGTGTTGAAGCTTTGAAAGCACGGGGCTATCGTGTGGCGTGGCTACCAGACCTTGAGGAACCCCACAACAACAGCTCTTTTAATATCGTTACGGTTGGCTCTAAAGAAATTTTGATGCCGGCTGGTTCGCCTAAGACGCAAGCCTTTTATGAAGCCCTCGACATTAATTGCCATACCGTGCCTGTTGATGAACTCCGCAAAGCGGCGGGTGCAATTGGCTGCCTCACAGGTGTCGTCGAACGCGAAATGATTTAAAGAAGAATTGATTTTGCTGTAGGTTGAGCTTGTTGAGAGTTTTTATCACACCTATTTGGCATTCTTTGGAACAGCCGAAGCATGTATCGGACCTATGCATGGTCTTGTTGGAAAATATGATGTACAACCGAATGAGTGTGTCAGTGATGTTTTGGGGTTTCTCAATGAATTGGCAAGTGAAGGAATGATTCAGGTTGTTGCTTAACTTGAAAAAATGGCAGGGATTATCGTTAGCTGATAAAGGGTTGTTAATTAAAACGGCCGTTTATTCTTTTTGGGTCCAAGTGGGTTTGCGCCTCATACCCTTTCGACTGATCGCAGAAAAACTCAATCTCCAGCAGCCGCAAAAAGATAATCACTTAACAGTAGCTCAAGTGGAGAAGCTGGAAAAAATTCGCTGGTCAGTTGCTGTCATAAGCCGACGTACGCAATGGAAAAATCGCTGTCTTGTTGATGCGATCGTTGCAAAATTGTTGTTAAAGCAGAATGGAATCCCTTCTATCCTGACTTTGGGATTAACCAAGGACGATCATAAGAAATTAAGAGCGCACGCCTGGCTGAAAGCAGGTGAAGACATTGTTACCGGTGAGCATGGGTATGAACAATTTGTTCCAATGGGGGTGATTGAGTGACCTCTGTTCAAAGTAAATTGCTCCAAATTATTCGGTTAAATCGGAATAGTGATCATGTAAACTTTACCATTGAACAGTGGGAAGAGATTCTTGAATTGGCAAAGGGACATTACATAGCGCCCTTCCTTTATACAAAACTAAACAACTTGCCAATTCAAGTGCCGAATGAAATTAGCGTCAAGCTTAAAAAAAGCTATTTTCAAAATACAGGCCGTAATTTAGCCATTGCCTCAGTTTTTAAACAAATTGCAATGGCGTTGGAGACACAAAATATCCCGCTTATTCCTCTTAAAGGTGTTTATCTGGCGCAGACGTTGTACAAGACTCTTGGTGAACGCGTTATTGGTGACTTCGATTTATTAGTGCCTAAAGATAAATTGCTTCTCGCTTTTGAAATTGCGACTCAGGTCGGTTTTACCTCATCAAAACCATTAATTTTAGAAGAATGGATTCGAACTAAGCATCAACTTTGCTTACAGGTAAATCCTGAAAACAAATTTGGATTGGAGTGGCATTGGCATATCTTTTCACCAACACAATCTCATCAATTAAAAGTAGATGCTTTATGGGATCGAGCAGTTCCAATTGAAATTGCCCAATATCATATGATGGCATTGTCGCATGAGGATACAGTGCTTCATTTAGCCAACCACATATCAAATCATCATCAATTTTTATTTGGATTTCGAAATTTAATAGATTTGATGCTGTTTTGTGACAAGCATCAAGATGAATTAGATTGGCATCTGATTGGTTCACGAGCTAGAAAATGGGGGATTGATAAAGGGGCATTTGTTGCAATTTATATTGTTAGACATTATTTAGGTGCTCCAATTCCAGCACAATTTTTGGGGCAATTTAAACCCGAAGGGTTTTCTGAGGAGCATGTCAAAGATGCACTTCAACAGCTCTTTGTATTACCTGGACAGGCGCAATCTATTTCGATGACCCGACAACGCATTCAATCTACGTCTGGGATAGTCAGTAAGGGGCGAGAATTGGTCGACATTTTATTTCCTACACCGAGCCGCATGGCTGTTCGGTATGGGATTGATCCTGATAAAACGTCACGATTGCAAATGATATTGATTCGTTGGAAGAGCCTCGCACAACAAGCATTGATGAAAATAAGGCAAGGCGGGGGAGAAAAAACGGCCGTTTCGCAAATCCTTAAGCGCCGTCAGGGGTTGAACCGCTGGTTGTCCTCATGAGTCATCTTTATCATTTTTAGACGGAAGCAATGCTCTGTCTTTTAGAAGTGCTTGAAGCTGGTTATCGCTGATGCCATATTGAGCCGCAATATGCTCCGCATAGCTTCGACCAATTGGTGGGCCAGGTAATATACGATAGTTGTGTTTTTGCTCAGGTTGAATGGCCTCGTCTGGTTTTGAGGCAACAAGGCTAAATAAGGCGCTATCCCCATCCGTTTCAGAATTGAGTTGGTCAACGGCCGTTGCTAGATCGTGCATATGGGTCGTAAAGATAGCCAGTAAACCAATTTGTCGAAAGGCTCGCACAATATCTCTTGCAAGGTAGGTGCCTTCACCTAGACTAGTCGTTGAAAGCGATTCGTTGAGTAACACAAGGCTGTTGCGTGTTACTTTTTCAAAAATAGACCGAATCCGCTGAGCTTCATCTCCAAATCGACCGGTGCCTAAGGCGAGCTGTTCCTCAATTGGATAGTGCGTGTAAATGGCATCGACAGGACTAATTTCGGCAACTGTTCCAGGAACGGGAAGTCCAGCTTGTGCCATTACATAGACTAACCCCATGGATTGCATGAAGGTTGTTTTGCCGCCTTGATTTGGTCCGGTGAGAATGGCAATACGGCCGTCTTCTCCAAACGTAATATCATTTTTTACAACGATAGTGGCGTCTAACTTTTGAACGGCTAGTAAGAGATTATAAGCCTCTTTGACGTTGCAAATCCGTTGGTCCGAAGGTGCAATTGTTGGGAACGTCAAAGATAGATTGTTAGCTTCAAGAGTTTGAATGAGCGACAGGGCTTGAATATAGAAGATAAGTTCTGGCCGAAGGTCTGTTAGAAAACGGCCGTTTAAGCGAACATACTTTCTCAATTCTTGGGCGATAGGCTCTGCTACTTTTTCCAACACTTTTGCCAAATCTTTAAAGAGCGGCACCATCAAAGGGCTAAATTTTTCCCGAGAAGAACCGCTTTGGTTAATCACAGGGGGTTTATGCAATGGTGCCAATCCTTTGCTTTCGCCCCGCCCAAAAAGCTGTTCAAGTAGGGTGCTCGCTTCAAATTGCTCGGGATTTACTGATAAAAGGACGGCTGCCTCGGGGCGCAATCGCTCATCCAAATTGACCCCAATTGTGATGCTAGCATTGCTACGTAGTGTGTTGATAAATTCAGGAAGAGCAATTGCCATCTCTTTGAAATCAGCTTGTTTAGAAAACTCAACTATTCTGTCTTTTAATGCGATTAAGCCTGCTGACTTGAGGGGTGAAGATACGGCCGTAAATGCTTCATTAAGCTTATTGACGACCATTACCAACAGTTCAAGCTCCCGCGCTCGTGCAACCGCTTCATGTAAAAAGCCACCTTGACTCAGCTTTAAATAGTTGAATTGTGTGAGCTCATCGAGTAACGGCAGGATTTCCTTTAATTCGGCCGTTAAATGGGTATTGGCTTGTAAATCAAGCAGTACAGTTTGGCGATAGCGAATGGTCGATTCATTTTGGCATAGTTGAAACAAGACAGAGCGAACCGATTCGTGATAATTTGTTTGTTGGCACATTGCTTGAACAATGCCATTTAACTCTAAATCACGAATGGTGTCTTTTGAAAGTGTCCCTTGTTTTAACGGGGTTTCTTTAGGCCAAAGCAGGCTTAATTGAGTCATAAACCGATCTATATACGAGTTTGAGACAAAAACCAAATTTGCTCAGGATTCGGTGAACTTTTAATCATAACGCTTAAGCCATGATTGATTCGCATAGCGATTGATGTGACTTGGAATCAATTCAAATGGATATCATATGGATACTGTAATGGGAACAATTTTTGGATGGTCAATAGTGGGGGTAGTGGTTGCCTCAATTGTGCAAATGGTTGGCACCAATGTTCTCTTTTTAAAGCAATTTCAAAGTGATGTGGGGCAGAAATCATATGCAAATGTTGTGATTGGCTTGTCAATTTTTGCTTTGTTAATGGCCAGTTTTGCAGGTTTATCTACAGGTTACATGATTGTGCCAATCATCTTTATATTGTTCGGTTTAGGACAATCTATTTCAGTCAATTATCAATGGCACCTTTCTGGTTATGGTGGATTGCTTTGCTCTTCATGTAGCTCGATTATTGCACTTTTAGGGTATGTAATGCTCCAGCATTTAGTTGCTATTAGCTAATGTCTCAATGTAATTACAAGTTCCATCTTCATTTAAATGCTCAACTAAAGTAGAAATACCCTCCCGGAATTTTGTTCTGTTTACTAAGCTTTAGATTTGCTTGATATTTCTCTTTGCCTCAACATGTTTAGGAGATATGTCATTTGCCAGACCAGATTGAAGAAGGTATTTTCATTGCTGAAAGGGTTAAATATTGTCGCACGCTATGATTTGGAGGTGCTTTGCCAGATCGCTCTCTCACTTTAGCAACCTGTTCAGATTTTGAGAAGGATAATTAATCAATATTATGATGAAGACTGTTGGACGAACTGTTGGTGGCATAATAGTTATTTTTGTCGTTTTAATATTTGCTATTTTTTCTGTTGGTAGAAATCGTCTTCAGACAGCATCAAATGTGATTGGTGTGCCTGTTTCAATGGACAGTGCATCTATTGAGCGAGGTGCCCATTTTGCAGCTATTAGTTCTTGTAATGGATGTCATGGTGGAGATTATTCCGGTGATATTTTTATTAATGAGGCGCCCATTGGATATGTACCTGCCCCCAATTTGACGAGCGGAGCTGGAGGAATTGGGTCGAATTACACGGCCGTAGATTGGGAAATGGCCATTCGACACGGTGTTGCTAAAGATGGTCGCGCTTTGGTCGTTATGCCTTCTTACCATTACGATGAATACAGTGATCAGGATTTGGCAGATTTAATTGCATACATGCAGTCATTAACGGCCGTTGATAATGACCTTGGCTCACGAAAATTCCAATTTATGGGGAATATTATTTTTGGTGTCTTAGCTTATCCAAGCTCATCTGTTGTTCAAGTCGATCACTTGCTGGTTGGTAATAATTCTCCAGTAAAGGCACCGACCCCAGAATATGGTGAATACCTCATTGAAATAGGTTCATGTGGCTCATGTCATGCTAAGAATCTTGCTGGAAATCCCGATCCAGCTTTGGGGCCATTAGGGGTGAATATCACAATGGGGGGTGAACTACAAGGTTGGGAGCTGGAAGATTTCTCTACTGCGCTTCGCACAGGAATTACACCAAGCGGCAATGAACTTGATACGGTAATGCCTTGGCAAAACTATGCTCAAATGGATGATATTGAGGTTGAAGCTTTGTGGGCCTATTTAAACAGTGTTGAAGCGTTGCCTAATAATCAGCCTTAAAAAGAATCTGATTTATTCCCCTTCTTTTGAACCACATTTTTCAGCCTTGATATTGGGCAGGCTTAAAAATTTGTGATTTAATAGTTTCTTAGAGAAGAAAAAGACATTCCGCAACAATTGAAAGACAAATGAATGATTCGAAAGATACGGCCGTAGAAATCCGTAATTTAACCTTTCAATATCGAATTCGGGAAGAACCCGCAATTCAGGATATTAATCTCGATCTGGTTCCCGGCGAATTAATGCTGGTTGTGGGTGCCAGCGGGAGTGGGAAATCGACCCTGATGCGGTGCATCAATGGTCTTGTGCCTCGAAGCTATCGTGGTGAAATAAGTGGTTCCATCAAGCTGTTCGGAGAGGACATTCAAACCCTTTCAATGGCCAAGCTTTCTCAAACAGTGGGAACACTTCTACAAGACCCTGAACGTCAAATTGTAACAAGCTATGTGCGGAATGAAGTCGCTTTTGGACTTGAAAACCTAGCAAGACCTCGTGAAGAAATCCTCGATCAAATCGATGAAACTCTAAGCTTCCTCAATATTGAAAAATTAAAAGAGCGGGCCACCTTTGAGCTGTCAGGTGGTGAAAAGCAAATAGTTTCAGTGGCCGGTGTTTTAGCGATGAAGCCCAAAATCCTTTTATTGGATGAGCCATTAGCCAGTTTAGATCCTGCCACAGCTAAAGAATCCCTGATGATTTTCCGTGAATTAGCCAATCAAGGGATTGCTGTGATGCTCGTTGAACATCGCGTCGATAGTGCACTTACGATTAACCCGGATAAGGTTGTCTATTTGGAAGATGGAAAAATTGTTTATGCAGGAGATGCTGATGGCTTAATGGAAACGGCCGATTATCAAAAAGTGAAGCTACCTGCGCCCATCATTATGAAGCGCGCTAAAAATCAACCCTTTGAAGCATTAGATTCAAAAGTAGGCACTGTTGCACAACATGATGATAATGAAACATTGATCTCCATTAAGAATGTAAACTTTCGATACAGCCCTGACACTCGGCAAATTCTGCATAATATTTCTACCACGATTCATAAAGGGGATGTGGTCGCTGTATTGGGGCCTAACGGCTCTGGTAAGACAACCTTTATGAAACAGATTTTGGGTCTGCTCAAACCGACTGAAGGGGTTGTAGAGCTTTCTGGGCAAGATAACAAGACTCTTTCTGTGGCTCAAGCAGCGAAAACGGTTGGGTATGTCTTCCAAAATCCATCCCAAATGCTGTTTGCACCGACTGTTGATGAGGAGCTTGAATTTGGCCCAAAGAACCTAGGGCAAGATACGGCCGTTATCAAACACAATATCGACTGGTCAATCGAAACGGTCAACATGACAGAGTATCGTGACTCACCGCCACTTGCACTTTCTTACGGACAACAGAAACGTGTCAGTATTGCCGCAATCCTGGCGATGCGTTCACGCATCTTGGCAATGGACGAGCCAACCGCGGGGCAAGATTATTGGAATTATCGTTCCTTTATGGATGGCATATTACAAATGCCTGGGTTTGACGCCATATTATTTATTACACATGACCTAGATCTAGCCTTGACGTATGCAAACCGTATTTTGCTCATTTCAGACGGACGATTAGTTGCTGATGGTCCATCCCACGAAGTGCTTGACGATGATGAGTTGCTTCGCCAATGTCGTGTTTTGCCTACTTCATTACTCAAACTTAATCGACGTTTTTTCCCTCAGACTGGTCGTTTCATGCGGGCAGAAGAGTTAACCCATTTAGTTCAGAGCGATATTGACTCATGATTCGATGAGTCAATGCATGGCTTCAAAAGGAGAAACTTATCGATTGAACCTAATTGTTAAACAAGCTTGAGATTTACTTAGGCTGCATCGGTTGTTTGACCTGTGCGATGCATCACATATTCGAGAAGTTGGAAATAGGAGAATAACATGTCAGAAAAAGAAACACTTTGGACCTTTGGAACACGTCAAGTTGTTTATGCTGCCATTGGTGCAGCACTTTACGGCGTTTTCTCATGGGCAACAAACTTTTTAGCGTTACCCGCAGCGGGTAACATTTCACTGCGTCCAGCAGTGGCTATCCCAATGTTTTTCGGGGTTGCATTTGGCCCACTCGTTGGCTTTTTTAGTGGCTTTGTAGGCAATGTTTTAGGTGACTTCCTTTCAGGTTGGGGCTTCTTTTGGAATTGGAGCCTTGGCAACGGGTTGATGGGGTTTGTCCCTGGGTTTATATATCTTGCCGTTAAGAGCTTTAGAGATCGTCCCACCATTATCAAGGCGGTTGTCTATTCTTGTATTGGTGTCATCGTCGGGATTGGCTTTGCATCTTTAACCTCAATCCCTATAGATGGGATTGATTTGAATACGGCTCTTGTGGGCTACTTTACCCCTGCTGCTTTAAGCAACATTGTCAATGGGATTGTGTTGGTGCCTATTCTCATGGTCGCATACGCGGCCGTTCAAGAGAGAAGCGGCCGTTAGCTGACCTTGAACGATTTTCCACAGGGCTAGAGGGTTTCATCTTCTAGCCCTTATTGGTTTTAAATATGTTAGTTGCTTGGAAATACCGATTTCGCGACAGCCTTATAGAAACATTTGATCCAAGAGCACGCTGGATAGTCTCTTTTTTGGTTTTGGCTGCCATATTGAATTTTTGGGACATGCGTTTTTTGGCATTCTTTTTATTTCTTTCGATGACGCAGTTTTATTTAACCAAATTAACATGGCAGGAGACAAAAAGAGCTTGGTTCTTCATTTTGTTTTTAGTCGTATTCATTGTGGGAATAAACGCCTTCATTTTTGGTCGAGGTGGCCCAGGGCAAGTACTAAGTTTAGACCCACATTACTTTTATAGGCGCACCTTTGATTTAGGTCTTTTTAGCTGGGAATTTAGCCTAACAGCAGAAAAGATTGCTTTTGGCATCAGCCAAATCATCCGGATGTTGTCGATTGCCTCACTGTTTTTTGTTATTCCATGGACAATGAACCCAAGCCAATATGGGGTGACCTTTAGCGGTATGGGGCTGCCGTATCGCTTTGCATTTGCTATGGATTTAGCTTTTCGATTTGTGCCCACCTTAGCACGAGATTTTCAAACCACTTTGGATGCGCAACGTGCTCGGGGCTTTGAAATCGATAAGGTGGAAGGGGGTGTCGTGTCAACGATTCGGCGGGTCGCTCCACTCGTGATCCCAGTCACCATGGGGGCTATTGTAGCTGGTGAAGATATTATTAATGCCATGGATTTACGCTGTTTTGGATTGGAAACACGCACTTGGATCGATAAGTTAACCTATCGAACACGCGATTATTTATTGATTGCTTTTGGAATTATTTTATTGGTTGCCAGTTTAATTATTCGTCACCGTTTTCAGCTAGGTGATTTTTGGCTTCCTCCCTTTTTAATCGAGCTAACTCAATGATCAACGACGCCCCAATTTTAGAATTTGATGCCACACAAACGGCCGTTATTGAACCAGATTCAGAACGTCTAAATCTTAATTTGCCCACCCACTGTGTCTTGTGCTTTTTCCCTGATGTGTATGCAAAGCTCACGCAGGAAGGGCAGTTGCAACATATAGGGGATATCTATTCGGAAATGGGTAGAAACCCCGTCTATCTTTTAGAGTTCAAAGGGAAGCAGATTGCTGTGGCACATCCGGGAGTTGGTGCACCTTTGGCAGCTTATTTTTTAGAAAATTTAATTGTCAATGGGTGTCAATCGTTTATCGCTTGCGGTGGGGCAGGTGTGTTAAGACCAGACTTGGAGATGGGTGCTCTGATTATTCCAGAAACGGCCGTTCGAGATGAAGGGACTTCATATCATTATCTCCCGCCTAGCCGCGAAGTAGCAGCAACGGCAACGGCCGTTGAAGCAATCCAAAAAACATTAGCGAAGAAAAACGTCCCCTTTGTCGTAGGGAAAACATGGACCACCGACGCTATCTTTCGGGAGACGCGTGATAAGGTCGAGAAACGACAAGCTGAAGGGTGTTTAACCGTTGAAATGGAAAGCGCCACATTTTTTGCCGTGGCACAGTTTCGGAATATTACATTTGGTCAGATTTTATATGGTGGTGATGATCTAACCGGTGACGAGTGGGATGAAAGAGATTGGGTTGTGCAACCCACGCTTCGAGAAAAAATCTTTTGGCTGGCTGTGGAGGCTTGTGCAAATTTGTAAGGGCAACTTATGAGACATATTACTTTATTAACTGACTTTGGAGAAACAGAAGGGGAGCACACTGTGATGAAGGGGGTCATTTGGCGTATTTTGCCGCATGCCTCCATTGCAGATATTTCACACGTCGTTGAACCTCAAAATATTCGGCACGCTTCTATAATTTTAGAGCGTGTTGCACATTACTTCCCCGATGAAACGGTTCATGTTGTAGTTGTCGATCCTGGTGTTGGCACAGAACGCCGCCCAATTGCAGCCCAATTTGGAAATCAATTTTTTGTTGGACCAGATAACGGCGTTTGTACACCTCTTTTAGAAAGAGCTGAACAGGCAGGGGAGGTTGTTAAAATTGTTCACACCGACAAACCCGAATATTGGCTTGATGATGTGACCGCCATTTTCCATGGACGGGATATTTTCTCACCTGTAGGCGCTCATTTGGCCAAAGGCGTTCCTCTAGAAGAACTAGGCACACCGATCACCGACATCATTCGCTTCCATTTGCCAAAGCCTGTGCAAACAGATAAAGGTATATCTGGTGAAATCATTCACATTGATCATTTTGGCAATATTCTGACGAATATTCCCAGAGCACTATTAGAGCCAATTCGACCTGTCACCGTTGAATTAAATGGAGAAAAGATTGATGGCATGGTCAACACTTTTGGTGAGAGACCAGTGGGATCACTTGTGGCATTGTACAGTCCTCATTATCAATTGATGGTTTCTGTGGTGAATGGAGATGCAGCGACCCCGTTAAACGCACAAGTTGGGGATTCTATTCAAGTTATATCAAAATAGCGTGAGGACTTTATGATTGCAAAACCTCATAAATGCATTGAATGAGCTTGTATGCATCAAATGGTTTCTGCAAAAATGCATCATAGTGTAACTGAGAAAGCTGTTCTTGATAGGGGTCGGGATTGCCAGAAGTGAGGATGGTTTTTGGACGGCCGTTTAATTGCCCGATTTGTTTTAATGTTTCAACCCCATTTTGATTGGGCATATTTAAGTCTAAGAGCACTAAATCTATTTTTGAGTGGTGGGTTTCGTAAAGTTGGACTGCTTGTTGGCCATCTGAGGCGATATACACCGAAATTCCAAACGATTGTAGGGCTTCTTTTGCCGCCTCTTGCGCTTCGATTTGATCCTCTGCAATAAGGACAGTGGCATTGATAGATGATGGCAAAATGGGAACAGGTTTGGTGTCAATATTTTTGAATTCGGCTTCTGTGGTGATAGGGAGGATGATCGAAACGGCCGTTCCTGTCATTGGGCTTGATTGAATCCGAATGCCGCCCCGATGTTGTTTTACAATTCCTAATACGCCAGCCATCCCAAGCCCGTGCCCCGTTTCTTTGGTTGAGAAAAACGGATCAAAAACTTGATTCAACGTATAATCATCCATTCCCCGTCCGTTATCCTGAACATGAATCAACGCATACTCTGTTTCATTTAGTAGCTGGTGGTTTTGGTAGCCTTTGAAATCTTCAGCAGTGAACAATTTTGATTGAGTAGACACAAAAACTTCACCAGCCTGATCGGGATCAAATGCTTCGATGCTATTTAAAACCAGATTTTGAAGAATTTGCTGGATTTGGGAGCGGTCTGCAAATATAGGTAAAGGCTTGGTATCAATTTCAAACGATAACTTAACGTGATCGGGGGTGCCAACAGATAAAAAGGATCGGCTCCTTTTGAGAAGATGGCTCAGATCAAAGTAAGTGAAGTCAGACTTGCCTTTCCCCACATAGGTGAGAAGTTGATTTGTGAGTTCAGCGGCTCTATCCAGTGAGACCTTGGTTTTTTTGGCTCGTTTGTATGCCCAACTGTCTTCTTCGAAAGTACGTAATAACAGTGCATTTTGGGTTAAAGCACCTGTTAGCAGATTGTTGAAGTCGTGTGCAATGCCGCCTGCTAATGTGCCTACGCTGTCTAGACGTTGCGTTTGGTGAAGAATGGCTTCAGTATTGCGTAAATCCGTGATGTCCATCAAAAAGGCAAGTCCATAAGCTGGTTCGTCATTAAATTGCTCATTAATCCAAACGGCCGTTAATAAGCAGTTCATAACATCGCCAGATTTTTTGATAAACATAAATTCGACTTGATCAAGAAACCCTGTTCTTTTGAATTTTGGGTAGCAAAATTCATTTGCGTAGGTTCGGGATTCTTCAGTCAAAAAAGATGAGGCTTGCTTTCCAATAACTTCTTCTTTCGAATATTCGAAGGTTTTGAGCCATACATCATTGACTTCTAATAAATCACCGGCATCTGAAATAGCATGGATCATGATCGGTGCATTTTCGTAAAGCGCATTATATTTGGCTTGATTTGCTTCCAAGATGGCGCCGAACTGCTTCTTTTCAGTCACATTCTCAATAGCAGCTACAAAATGTGTGGGTTGATTTTTTAAATCAGAGATAGGGCTTACATGGATGATCACATCCAATGTTTCGCCAGATTTTGTAATAAATCGCTTTTCATCTCGGAAGCTTGTTATCTTTTGATCAAGTAAATCTTGTAAAGATTGTTGACCCCGTTGTTTGTCATCAGGGTGAGTGAGGTCAACAAACTTCTTCATTTTCAACTCTTCTATGGTGTAACCAAACAAATTTTGAGCATATTGATTTGCTCTAAGAATCCTTCCTGATAAATCAACATACCAGATACCCATAGGGACGTTTTCAAGCATGATATTTAATTCATGATTAACTAAGGTGAGTTGATTAAAGGAGCGCTGCACCATTCTATTTGTAAAGAACACAAAAACAGACCACAGCAAGTAAAGCCCAGTGAAGATATTGCTTGTACTGGACGTAAATGTAAAGTCTGTATAGGTTGGATTGAGCTGCCCTGTGTTCAACAAGATTGTAAAAAAGATATTCGTAAGAATGATTAAAATGCTGAAGAGCACAGTCTGCTTTGGGGTTCCAATGATGCCTGTAATGAGTAAAGATGTGATGACTATTGAGACAGTCCCGATCAGTAAATGGTTTTCGAGGATGAGTGCCAACATGGCATATGCACCCCACCAACTGACTAGAAAAACAAAAATGGCCGAATTAATTCGCTTGTGATGTAACAACACATAGGCCACGCATTGATGTAGAAATCCAATAATGTAAAGCAACAAAGTGAGGATTGTAAGGCGTTCTGCACTAAAATCCATGATTGCATGGAATACAACGAGAATCATTAAAAATACAAGCAGCCACTTAAAAAATCGTGCTCGATTTTGATTAAAATGATTAGAGTAGGTTGGTAGTTGAAAATAGGAGATTTTCTGGTTTATCATTGCTTGTCAACCTTTCAGAAAATATCTTTTGCTGTCTGGTGTCTTTTTTTGTTGAAGATAGTTTTCCCTCTACAATGGGAGAAACATACAGGAAACTAATAATTTTTCAAATAGTGCACACCTCTTAGCCTTGATTGTAAGTCAGGTGGGCTATTTTGAATCAAATTTTGACCACATTGAACCCTTATGAAGAAATACGATGCAATTGTAGTAGGATCTGGGCCAAACGGATTGGCAGCTGCTATCACGTTGGTGCAAAACGGCCGTTCGGTGCTTTTGTTAGAAGCCAAAGAAACAGTTGGAGGAGGGATGCGTACGTTAGAGCTTACCCTTCCTGGATATCGACACGATATATGCTCTGCGATTCACCCATTGGGTGTAGGCTCACCTTTTTTTAGCCAACTTGATTTAAAAAAGCACGGGCTTGAGTGGATATTTCCCGATGTTCAGTTAGCCCATCCATTTGATGATGGTTCTGCGGCCGCCATGTTTGTGTCCGTTGAAGAAACGGCCGAAACATTAGGTATCGATAGCAAAGCCTACAGTCGATTAATGAATCCAATTGTCAAAGATTGGCCAAAGATTTCGCATGAATTTTTGGGTCCATTGCGTTTTCCTAAATATCCAATTGCAATGACGAAATTTGGGCTAAACGCGCTTCAATCTGCATCATTCTTAGCTAAGCGAGTATTTTCTTCAGAGTTGGGCAGAGCTTACTTTGGTGGTATTGCAGCGCACTCTATCATGCCATTGCAGAATCCAGCTACCGCAGCCATTGGGCTCGTGTTGGGTGTGCTTGGCCATGTGATCGGTTGGCCTTTACCTAAAGGGGGATCCCAATCTATTGCAGATGCACTTGCGGCTGAATTTAAATCTTTAGGAGGCGAGATTGAAAC
>JANQSK010001253.1 GCA_028284105.1 Anaerolineae bacterium | reverse complement strand
ACGGACGTGATTGTCGTACCTGCCCTGTGGCATGAAACATCATCCATCATTATTGATGAAGCGTTTGCGGCAAATGTGCCTGTTATTGCCTCAAAACTGGGTGGGATGAGTGAAAAAATTAACCATGGGCAAAATGGCTTTCAATTGACACCTGGTAATGCAGAAGAGCTGGCTGGATATTTGCGAATTTTTCTCGATGATCCTGAAAGGCTGGTTCAATTTTCACGCCAAACACCAATGATTCCAACCCAAGAACAGCTTCTCCAACAGCTTTATGAAGTTTACGAACGTATATGAGCTGAGCGTGATTCGTTTTGTCTTACGATATGGTGATACGATACAATTTCCCCTATGGATTCAGCGAATAAGCTTGAACAGCAATCAATTTTAATTACTCCAAATAGTCATCAAACATCGACGATGGCCTATTTGCGTTCATTAGTCGACTATCAATATTTGCTCAAGAATTTGGTGCGTCGTGATTTAACGGCACGCTATAAAAACTCTTTACTAGGCGTATTGTGGAGTCTTTTAACGCCGCTGTTTATGATGTTGGTGTATACGGTGCTGTTTACTGTATTGCGGTCGGGTAATCAGATTAGGCTGTTTTATATTTTTATTTTGGCGGGCTTAGTTCCTTGGATGTTTCACGGGTCTACCGTATCGGCTGGCACTGTATCAGTAACCGCTAACGCCTCACTGGTTAAGAAAGTTTATTTTCCCCGAATGCTATTGCCACTTTCAGCGCTGCTTTCCAGCTTTGTCAATTTCCTGTTTGCATTTGGGATTTTGCTCGTCTTCTTGTTTATCTCTGGAATTGGGTTAACGATTCATGCGCTTTGGGTGCCCGTCATCCTCATTATTCAGATGATTTTTATGCTGGGTATTTCCATGATTTTGAGCGCTATCAACGTGTTTTATCGTGATGTACGCATGATTATGGATGTTGTCTTATTGGCATGGTTCTTCTTGACGCCCGTATTTTATCCACTTGAAGATTTCAATAATCAAGCTCAGCTGATGGGGGTTCAATTTGACGCGGCTCGGATGATGCGCTGGATTAATCCGATGGCGTCTATTGTGGATGGGTATCGAACCGTGCTGTGGGGGACGTTGACGAGTGATGGGCCAGCCAGTATGGAACCGCTCAATTTGATACGCACGTTTTTAACGGCCGTTATTGTCTTTGGGATTGGTCTCTACATATTCCGCCGTTATGAGCACCTCTTTGGGGAAGTTCTCTAGAAAAACAAACTAAAGTACTAAACAAATTTTCACTTTATTTCCACCGTTTTTATGTTAACATATACGCGGGATGTGAAGAAGTCGCCTGAACAACCTGTTCAAGCGAAAAATGGAAATGAGTTTTGGTTTTTGATAAACGGTCTCGGCCATTTTATTTCATTCTGTTTGTATTGGTATTGCCTCTCATTGGGAGCGGTTGCGCAATTCCCCTACTTGCTAGCAGTCCACCTTTGCCGACGTTGGTGCCAACGGCCGTTTATGTGCCGCTAGAAATCGGATTAGCTAGCCCAGCCCCTTTCTCTGAACCAACACCAACCTTAGCGTCTGAACTCCTTGCCCCCACATTTACACCGAAAGCCAATCAATCCAACTTGGTGGTTGAATCTCCATCAGAAACGGCCGTTCCTGTCACGCCAAGCCCTATTCCAACCCAAACACCTATTCCGACTGACACGCCAATTCCAACGGTTACCCCTACTAGCGCTCCTCAAAGTGCACCAATTCTGTGGGTGACAGATCCCGTGTTACCAGAGGGACGAATTGCTGAAACGGCCGTTCCCACCCGTGTGCCTCGCTTTCAAATGCAAGAAGGCACTACCAATATTTTGCTTCTAGGGAATGATGGCGGGGTCAATACAGATACGATGATGATTGTGACCATCAATCCAATTGGTCCAACCGCATCCATCATTTCATTGCCGCGTGATCTGTTTGTGTATATTCCAGGTTCGAACATGGGGCGGTTAAATACGGCCGTTGCTCGGGGTGGGGTTGAACTCTTGAAACAAACCATTCTATACAACTTTGGCGTTCCCATTCACTACTATGCCCAAATTAACTTTGATGGCTTCAAAGAGGCCGTCAATATTTTGGATGGTGTCGATATCGCCGTCAGTTGTCGCCTGCAAGATTGGCGTTTAGCCTCTCCTGAGCTTGACCCTGAACTAGAAGAAAGCTGGGTGCAATTTGCCCTAGAGCCAGGGGTTTATCGCATGGATGGGGATTTGGCATTGTGGTATGCTCGCTCTCGTAAAACAACATCCGACTTTGATAGGGGACGACGTCAACAGCAGCTGATTCGGGCTATTTTTACACAAGCAGTCGATCTCAATGTGGTCACTGAAGTGCCTTCCATTTGGAATGCCTATCAATCATTTATTGAGACTGATTTGGACACAGGGCGAATGCTCCAACTCGCCACGCTTGCGCCAGCGGTACGCAACAATGGGGTGCAACATCTTTATTTAGCGGGGAAAACTGAATCTTGGGTGACTCCATCCGGGTCTTGGGTCTTGCTCCCGATCTGGGAAGGGCATCGCATGATGGAGGAAGAGTTTAGCCGCCTCTTTTTGCCTCCAGCCATCAATATGGCAGAACGCCCGCCAATCTATGTGGAAATTATCAACGCGTCTGGGAATCCAGATATGACGGAATTGGCTGTAGACAATTTGGCGTGGTTTGGGTTTGTGCCGGTGGTTGGTGAAACGGCCGTTACGACCCCAAACACCGTTTTAAATTACCATAAGCCCAACTTCAAAGGCTCGTACGATTGGCTCATTAGCTGGGTGTTTGACATGGGCAAAGATGAAATTGCCCTTACTCCAGATGACAGTCAACCTTATGATTACCAGCTTATTCTCGGCGAAGATTATGATCCGTGCCGTCCACAGCTTGCTGCCCCCCAACTGTTTCTCAACCGATAATTTTTAGCTAGCTTTTCTAGAGTGAGATCTGTGCCAGCTCGGACTCATCCAAACAGCCAAGCTCTTCGGCAAACTGTTGTAATTCCTCATTTGAGACTAGGGCAATCTCATTGACTTGCCGGACCGCTTGTGCCAACAAAGCCCGCTGTTCAAGAAGATAGTTGAACTGTTGATCGCAAGCAGGAATCGGGGGTGGGTAATGCAAAATTTCGTCCTGAACCTCTTGCTTTTTCTTTTCTAAGATTGATTTTAAGTTTTCCCAAGAAGCTTGATTTTTGTGTTGGTTCATTTCACATCCAGTTAGTCATGTAAAATTCCATCAATTCCCTTAATTCTTGACCGAAATAATTCAAAAACTTCAGTATTAATGTAGTCATTTAACTTTATCGAATGCCAGGATATTTTAGGGTGGATCTTTTTTAGAAATCGCACTGTCCATTACAATACACCACTCACACTATATAAAAAATTAAATTTAACTACAAGAGATGGAGCAATCGTATGAGCAAATCCCCTGACCGATCCAAATTATCTTTCGACAGCAAGGCGGTTTACTATGAACCCGAAGCTGCCTCGAAGTCGATTGGTACGCCCATTTATATGTCGTCATCCTTTCAATATGATGCTGAAACGTATCAACGTGTCGTCGATGGCGAGCGAAAGACGGTCAATATTTACGGCCGTTGTGGTAACCCATCCGAGTATGCGTTTGAGGAGCAGATGGCTGCTGTTGAAGGGGCTGATGATTGCTTAGCAACTGCATCAGGTATGGCGGCTATTTCGATTGCCTTATTTGGGCTACTCAAAGCAGGCGATCACATCGTGTGTGATTGGACGACGTATAGCTCAACGCATGAAATGCTCGACCATCGCATTACGGACTATGGCATCACCACTACCTTTGTCGACACGGCCAATATTGACGCCGTTGCCAACGCCATCCAAGATAATACGAAACTGCTCTACTTTGAAACAATTGCCAATCCATCGATGAAGGTGCCAGCAATCAAGCCATTGGTCGATTTAGCCCACAGCAAGGGTATTGTGGTGGTGTGTGACAACACATTTGCCAGTCCTTATGTTTGCCGTCCATTAGAATGGGGCGTAGATTTGGTGTTAGAGAGTGCCACCAAATTTATTGGTGGGCACAACGATGCGATTGGGGGCGTGATTTGCCTAAAGTCAGGCCTTTTGCCTGAGGATTTTATTGAAACGATTCGCTGGAACACAATGGTTAAGTGGGGTGCGCCTATTTCCCCATTTAATGCGTGGTTGCTTCAGCGCGGCATCCAAACGCTCCACGTGCGCGTCGAGCGTGCATGTCAAACAGCCATGAAGTTAGCGACCTATTTCGAATCTCATCCCGATGTGGGACGCGTTTGGTATCCGGGTCTGCCTTCCCATCCACAGCACGATGTGGCGCTAGAACAGATGCCGAAGTTTGGTGGCATGTTAACTTTTGAAGTAGCAGATGGCGATACGGCCGTTCGCGTTCTCGATAATCTTCAATTAGCCACCTTTGCCGCTAGCTTGGGCGGTGTGCGCACCACAACGCAAGTGCCTGCCACAATGGCATTCCTCGATATTCCACCTGAACAAAGAGCTGCCATGAACATTAGCGATGGGATGATTCGCGTTTCAGCGGGTTTAGAGTCTGCTGACGATTTGATAGCTGACTTTACGCAAGCGATTGAAAAAGCCACAGCGTAAAAGGAGATTGGATCGATGAAAAAGCAAAAGCACCTCCTCATTTTGCACAATGGCACAAAGCCTAATGGTGCTCATAGGGTTGCTCGATGGTTTGAAGATCGAGGACTGCAGGCGTCCGTTTACTGGGCATATAATAATCAATTTCCAAACCAGCTCGATATGTTTGACGGTTGTTTTATCACGGGTAGTCCACACGGCGCATATGAAGACATTCCGTGGATTCACAAAGAGCACAAGTTGATTCAAAAAATGGCGGAGCAGGAACTACCTATTTTAGGGGTTTGTTTTGGAAGCCAAATTTTAGGCTCTGCACTGTGTGGGCGTGATCAGCTGTTTAGAAGAACAGCTTGTGAGGTTGGATTTCTGTCATTGCAAATGATGCCGCAAGCCCAAACTGACCTTTTGACGGCTCAGCTAGGAGAGTCTCTCAATATGTTTGTTTGGCACAATGATGAGGTTCGTGCCACCCATCCAGATATGGTCATATTAGCCAGTACGCTAGAGTGCCCCAACCAAATTTGGCGTTATAAAAATATGCCTATTTGGGGTGTGCAAGGACACCCTGAACTGACGCGTGCTTCTGCATTGACTTTATTCGATGAGGATAGAGCTGTTTTTGAGCGAGATGGGGCCGATATTGCGAACCTGAAAGCGACAGCGCACGATGCACCGGAAGCCAAAACACTCCTTACACAATTTGTGAAGGTTGTTGAGCAAGCAGGTGTGTATGTCCGTTTATAAACCGTGGTTTACTAAAGAGGAGTTTGAAACTCGCCTACAGCGTGTTCAACATGTGTTGCAGGCCCAAATGCTAGATGCACTGTTGGCTTTTGAGCCAGAAAGCGTCACTTATCTGACGGGCTTTTTTACGCGAG
>JANQSK010001227.1 GCA_028284105.1 Anaerolineae bacterium | reverse complement strand
AAGACAAATATGTCATACGCTTATTGGTGGCACAAATGCTTTTCTAAAGCACGCCTCGCAGTGAAAGCAGCAAAAAACGGTACGTTATCTTCTACCGTTCCGTCAAAATGTTGTACGAGCATTGTTCCCTTAACCGTGCCTTCAAGATGGTCGTGTGTTGAGCCGGTTGCTGGTTTCCAATTTGTGTAAATTTCCCCACTATGAGAGGCTGGATCAAATGCTGCAGTAAACCCCCCTTGTTGGGCATCACCAAATGTCAATGCTTGTATAGGGAGGCCGGGATAAGTTTGGATTGCAGGGATATCCAGCCTGAAGGCAAATATTGTTGATATAAGATCCCCACTGGTTATCTCGATGGGGAGTGGAACGCTGCCATTATCATAAAAAGAGACAATATCATGTTTATAGATATGTCCATTGATATGTGCCTCAAAATAGCAGCTACAAGAATGGGGCGTTCCTTTTGATATAGATAACGAAAGGGATGGAGTCTGATCAATTGTTGATGGCAATTTTGTTGTTGTGAAGACATAACTTTTAGTATTTTCACCCAAGCAAGCTGTGACTTTACTTTCAAACATTTCACTCCAAGCAACACCCGTTAGTTTGTAGAGGTGAGCCATTCTTACGTGTTTTAGGTCCAATGTCTGATCAAATGAATTTTTACTTTTATACTTTATTTGTAAAACAGTGATAGTAAACGGCTTCAGGGTCTGACTTACAGAGAACCCATTATTACTATCTACCGTTTTAGAAATTGCAGAAAGGCTTAATTGCTTTGGATCGTAGAGTTGACCGCTACTATCGACTATTTTTTTCTCAGCAAATTGTTGCGCAAATTCAAGAAATAAATTGTCAATATTAGGTACCTGAGATAAGGCGATCAGCTGCTCTTGTCGTCCCCCAGTCGTTGGCATAGTTTTGAGAATATCAATTATTTTTTCGTTGCCTAGTTTATTGCCTAAAAATTGGAAAAATTTATTCGTTTCATAGCTCATGTCCACTAAAGAAGTATCTCCAATCGAATTTGCAAATTGGGCATCCCAATGGTATTCATCATTTGTATTAGGGTAAACAACGTTTGAAAAATATTCGGCTGTTCCTTCTACCCACCAATCGCTGGCATCATCTTCTGGTTCAAAGACTTCGTCTTCTAGATTTTCAAATTGGTAGCAATGGAATACTTCATGAGCAATTGTTTGTTGAAATTGTGCCAAGCTCTGCGAATAGCTATTTTGATAAACGGTTACCAAGCATTTCTTTCCATTTGGTCTTGCGTCTGCCAATGTGCCATCGAGTTGCAGGTAAGGGCCCCAGACAATATCAATATCTGGCATATTACCCAGAGGCTTGTAGGTTTCAACACTCTTTTGGAGCGCATTAGTTGCTGCCTCATGGTAAAGGTCCTGTGATGACGGGATATCAGCAAAGATAGGCTGGTACACCGCAACAATGGGGTCTCCGCCAGCGGCCGTTTTTTGACCAATTGTACGCCGTGCATAACAGGGCGCCCCGCCAGCCAAGGATAAATCAAAGCCTGAGCGCCAAATTTCTGTGCATTGCTCTCTAGTAGCCTTATCCATGGCGTTGGATAAAAGCATTTGCTGTGCGTCGGTGTACGGAATGGAAAAGTGGTCAATGTTGGTTTTATCTGGCGAAACGAGACTTAACACTCTTTCCATCTCATCCTTAATTATAGGGTTGCTTTCAATATTCAATTGCGCTCTAGCGGATCTTATTAAACCTGATAGCTTAATTTGAGGAATATATTTGGCAGGTAGCCAGCTGTTATCAGCGCTCTCGTCTGCGATAAAGGATAAAATCTGAATAATCCCCTCTGATTTTGTCCAAACACCAGCTTCCACATTTTCCCGAACAATTTTAACAAGGTCAATGGGAACAGGCTCTGATGCCGGTGGGGTAATGGGATCGCCGGGGGCTGTAATAATGGGTAAATATAGATTGAGGCTCGATTGACTGCGGGTTGGCTCACCGGTGGATAATGTGAGCGCTGCGATGATGATGAATAAAATTGGTCTGGTCCAAAAAACAACTTTTTTACGCATAAGTTTCTCCTAATGATGACTGATTTGGTTGTCATTAAGAGCTTATGGAATAAGCGTTTATGAATCGTTTATTGCAATAAAGGGTTTGAGAGAGGCGATGTCTAAAGTCTACTCACACTTATCTGAGCCCTCCAATCGCGATACCCTGTTCACCGGCAATTGAATAAAGCAAATAGCGTTGATCTTCTTCTACAAAAATGGCAGGGTCGCGTAATTGGTTGACTGGTTCAAAGATGCCCCCATATTCAGATGGTTTGAGTGGAAGATTGGCGCCTTCCCATTCTTGTGCTGGTTTTCGCAAAGCGGTTTCGTTCGTCACTTTCCACTGTTTCCAGTTGGGTGTTAAATCAACTGTGCAATATTTGAGATGTTCGGGCGTGTCACCAACTTGCGTGTAGAAAATGGTGAGCTGATTGTCGTGCTTGATCATCGCATGGTGGCGTGGTGTAAGGTGAGCAAAGAGGTTTTGGCCCTCTTCAAAATTGGATAAACCGTCGGTTGAACGATACAGAATGCCGGGCATAGCAATAGCAAACCAAACGTCATCATGCCTGATGACGCGCATATACGGCCGTCCCAAAATCTCCTCTCTTGCCTCAAAATCAATTCCATTTTTGGAAAGCGCTACCCGTGTTACCTGCAAGCCGTTGGCTAAACGGCCGTGATAATACATCCGAATCGTTTGAGTCTCAGCATCAATGACGACATCAGGTGAGGCGATGTGGGGATAATTCCCATCGTGACCTTTTTCCAGTAACTCTTTAGCAAAAGGGTGGAGGTTTTCAGATTTGGGCGGTGTAGTTGTGAATAGAGAATCTTCTAGTGAAAGCGCACCCGGTTCGTGATGGGTCCATGGGCCTGAAAGTTCGTTAGCATAGGCGAGGCGAATTGTTTTCCCTTCATGATGGGCAAAGTAGAGATAGTAACGGCCGTATGCCCCCTCAGCCCAATCCGGAACTTTTATCAATGAAGGGCCATTGACATTTCCCTCAAGCTGTGGGGAGTCAGAGACGTGAATAATTGGGCGATCAACGAGTGGAGTTAGTTTCATAGGAGGAGTATATCAGCCCTTGTAAAAGGACGATCTTTAAACTTTTCCAGATTATCACTTGAGCGTATCTTGAATAATTTGAAACATTCATTCGGTACCATCTTCCTATGACGGGGTACTGCTTTGTCTGCTAATTGTCAGGTTTGTTGCCTAGGCTAGCGATACGCTTCGTATGCTTTTAGCACCATTTTGGATTGGGGCGGGAGTTTGTTCCCCATTAGAGCAGTTAATCAAAAACACAATAAACCATTATCTGAGCAGGTAATCTTTATGAAGCGATCATTGTACAAACGAAGAGCACTATTTTTATTGATTGGCTTAATCTTGTTGCTAGGTGGGGTGATAACGGCCGTTTCCTCCTCAAGTAAGCCACCAATTGCATCCTATCCACCCAACCAAGATTATGGTCAGATGGGCGACTTTATTGGCAAACGTGCTGTAGATGCAGGGCGTTCTGCCATTATGAGCACCATCGGCCCTGTATTGATCTTACTCCCGGAAAGCCCCGGCAGTTCAGATGCCCACGTGACGCTACAAAATTGGGATAGTTCTTGGAACTTATCCGATTTATCGAACCCCCAATTCATTCGTTATGTTAATTGTCATGAGGGGATTTGTCGAAATGGGCAAGCGCAGCATGCCCATGCCACCCATACTAATTTTTGGGATGGTGAGGCATATTTGTGGACCAACAACTATTGGGAGTTGGGCAACTCTCACC
>JANQSK010001217.1 GCA_028284105.1 Anaerolineae bacterium | reverse complement strand
TGTTGTTTTCCCAGCTCCATTGGGGCCAACAATGGCCATAAGGAGGCTTTCAGGCACATCGAGGTCGATGTCCCATAAAACGGGCTTTTCTTGATAGGCAACGGTAAGGTCAGTGACTTTTAATACAAAATCTTTGTTCATATTGCTAACTACTCTTCAGGCCAGTGCCAACCTCGCAAAGCGTAATATCTTTTTCGTGGTGTGGCATGGATGGGATGAATATTATTTTTTCTTGTCCAACTCATATGGACAACCATACCTAATGCAACACCAAAGAGGGGAACAAGTAATGCCCAATGCCCCACTATATTAAAAACAGTCCAAGTGAGTAAAGTGATGATGACCCATTTCGCAATTTTGCGGATGGCGGGTGTTTCAACTTCAAAGGGTGTAAACACGGCCGTTCCAACAACATGTAATCCTAAAATAACCAATAACTCTAATTCAAAACCCATTTTTCACCTCACTCGCCGAGTAATGCGCCGACGATAGTGTCAACATTGTGACGAACCATACCTTGATAAGTCCCTGCTGATGATCCAGTATCTCCCATCGCGTCTGAAAATAATTCGCCACCAATTTCAACATCAAAGCCCTGATCTTGAACAGCGGCTTGTACAGCTTCAATAGTGCGAACAGGCACCGATGATTCGATGAAGATGGCTGGAATTTGATTTTCAACAATAAAATCGGCCAAATTTTGAACATCATCAGTACTGGCTTCTGATTCTGTGCTGATTCCTTGCAACCCTAAAACATCAAAGCCATAGAAATGACCAAAGTAGCTAAAGGCATCGTGTGCTGTCACAAGAACGCGTTGAGCATCGGGAACACGCGCTGTTTGTTCTTCAACATAAGCATGCAGCGCATCTAGCTCTTCCAAATATGCGTCTGCATTGGCTTCATAATCTGCTTGATTGTCTGGATCGATCTCGATTAAAGTGTCTCGAACTTGAATGGCTGCTTCTTGCCAGAATGGCACATAAAACCAAACATGAGGGTCAAACTCATCATCATAGTCCGGTGAGGCTAACAGTTGAGCTGTATCAAGCCCTTTAGTTATGGGAACCACAGTTTTATTTTCACTAAGTTGTTCCAGCACTTCTTCCATCTGGGATTCTAAAAACAGTCCGTTGTAGAAGATAACGTCTGCATCGCTCAACTTGGTTACATCACCAGCGCTAGCGACATAAAGGTGGGGATCCGTCCCTGGCCCCATGAGACCTATCGCATTCACATGGTCACCCCCAATGTTTTCGACAATATCTGTCACCATCCCAATAGTAGAAACAGCCGTTATTTTTCCATCAGATGCGCTTTCAGTCGTTGCTCCACCGCAAGCGGCAAGCAATAAAAGCAAAATGATAATAAGAGAGAGTTGTTTAATTTTCATTCGATACTCCTTCTGCAAAGACAGTTTGAGCAATCTCGGCCTCAAGCGAAAGAAGATCCGAGGTGTCTTTGAGTTTTAAAAAGATTGTTTGGGTTTCGCTGTCGATGTTTGCAATTGAAACCGTGGTATTTGGCAATAAATTTAGGCTGTTGAGTTTGCGCAAATGAGCACTATTGTGGTCTAGCATATATTTCAAAACGGCCGTTTCACCAGCTTTGAATTGGGCTAGGGGAACGGCCGTTGATTCTACAAGCTCCAAATTTTGATTTGGAATCGCTTGACCATGTGGATCGCACGATGGATTTCCAAGCAAATCTGCAAGTTTTTCAACAAATTCAGGGGAAACAGCATGTTCTAATAGCTCAGCCTCTTCATGCACTTCATCCCATCGATAGTTTAAATTTTGATATAGAAACATCTCGATTAATCGGTGACGACGAATGACTTTTAAAGCAATTTGACGACCTTCTTTGGTGAGCGTTGCCCCTTGGTGTTTTTTGTAATGCACTAGAGGTGGGGTGGTTGTAGAAAGTTTTTTAAGCATGTTTGTGACAGATGCAGGCTTAATCTCTAAAAATTCGGCCAGATCACAAGTGGATGCAGAGTTGTTATCGTTTGATAGCTTGTAGATTTGTTTTAAATAATCTTCTTGTGCAATTGTTTTCATTTGTTTTCCCAAATCTAAAATTTAGCCACACCTAAATTTAGTTGCACCTAATTTTATATTTTGCTTTGAAAAAGTCAAGCTTGATATCTTTTTTGTAAGGAAATAGGACTAAAGTTCAGCATTAAGATTTATTTGTAATTGCGAAGAGAGTGATTTAGAGGAAATAGTAATGTTGTATTTGAAGAAAAGAGAAAAAGGTCAGGGGCTAGTAGAATACGCACTTATTTTGGTTTTGATAGCAGTTGTGGTGATTGGGGCATTGACCCTTTTAGGACCTCAATTAGGGAATACCTACAGCACTATTGTGGCTTGTGTTCCACCAACGCCTGCTTGTAACTAGAGTTTAAATTTGACCTGAAATGAGCGCGGCCATTCTCATAATGGCGCCGTATTTCCATTTCCAATTTCCGTAAAATAAAAATATTCAAATCGTCTGTTCCCCTTGTATAAGGTCGTGCATTGTTGTGCTATAATCGCGCCTTATGATATTGCCCAATTTAGAAACCATTATTTCATATCTGACCATTGTGGCGGCCATATTTGGTGCCCTATTGGCAGCGCTCTGGTTAAGCTTAATCATTTGGGCATTTCGTGATATGCGTTCTCGTTCCCGAGACCCGTTTGCTCAAATTCTGGCCGGACTCGTTGTCGCAGCTTTACCTATTGTTGGGGTGATTATTTATCTCATTTTGCGTCCGCCAGAAACTTTGGCCGAAGCGTATGAGCGAGCACTGGAAGAAGAAGCCTTGCTTCAAGAGATTGAAGAACGGCCGTCTTGCCCCGGTTGTTCGCGCACGATGAATCCCAATTGGATTTTGTGCCCCTATTGCCACACACGCTTGAAAAAGGCGTGCCAAGATTGCAATTCCCTACTTGATCTGCAGTGGAATTTGTGCCCATTCTGTGGGAATCATCACGTGGACCCCTATAAAGCGAGCTCACCAGAAGTCATATCCTCAGATGAGATTCAAGTAAACGGCCGTGTTGAACCAACCCAACCGGAAGAAACCTCTCCTACATTGGAAGACACTCTTTAATTTGCTAGGAAAAAAAATGACCCTCAAAAAAAGGCATCCCTTTGCAAAGCGCAAACTATTTACTCTGTTTTGTAGCAGTTTCGCACTGATCTTTTTACTGACGAATTGTGAGACTTCTATTGAAGAGGAAGCTGTTGAACCGTCACCAATATCGGTTGAAGAGTCGGCTCCAAACCCAACTGATACAC
>JANQSK010001215.1 GCA_028284105.1 Anaerolineae bacterium | reverse complement strand
GATTATCGAATTCAAAGCAACCCGCAAGATTTTGAAGGCGGACTAAACTATGGCAACACGCCATGGACCGGTGTAAACGGCCGTGGTAATTTCCCCTTGCTTACCGACGAACCACGCTTTTTTAATTCATTCCCGGTTAGTGGTAATTATACATTTGCTTCTCCTGGCGTTAATCAGGGTGTACCGCTCTACTTTTCCGAGGCGGTTGTCACACCAGCCCAAAACTGTTGGTTACTCATCGCCCCTGTTTGCTGGATTCAACGTTACGATAGCACGTTCCACGCACCGTTAAATACATCGTTTATCTACGATGTTCTACCCAACACGCTGGATGAGTTTAACACGCTTGTTCAAGTCGAAGACGATAGCTATCGTCTTGCTTGGGACAGCCGCTTCCCCACTTTGATGGATGCGGACGGGGATGGCTTAATAAGTAAAGCATTTAACGGAATTGACCCAGATGACAGCTCCATTGATAGCGATGGGGATGGGTTGACTGATGCATTTGAGATTAACAACGTAGGATTCGACGAAAAGCGATCGGATGCTGATTGCGACGGGCTAATCGATTATTGGGAAGCGTTTTATGGGACAGATCCAACGCGCCCCGATACGGATAATGACGGTATCAGTGATTCCGAAGAAATGTTCCATCGTAACAACCTTTATCCTTTTGAGAACAGTTCTTTTAGCAATAACAATGTGCCGACTTGTAGCAGCAATACCGATGCTTTTATTGGTGGTTGGGAGTTTGTTTATGATTACGATGGCACAACACCATTGACCACCTGGGTAAACTCTGATCCATTGGACCCAGATACAGATGATGACAGTTTGATTGATGGGCGCGAACGAACCTACGGATACAATCCACGCGTTCTTTCAACGCTAAATGTTTTGGGATTGGATAGTACACTCGAAACGAGTAGTGACTCTCTCCCTTATGTGACTTCTACAGACACTATTACATTTACCTCTAATATTACAAACGAATTAGATAATCGTTATATGCTCGGTTTGCTTCAAACAGAGGTGCCACTAGACAATGTTATCGATAATCAAGCGTTAGGCGTTTTAGGTCCACAGACTAATCTTGAGGTTCAAGACAGTATCAACGTCAACGAAACAAGCCTGTCTGGAAATGGTGGTTTAGGCATCCGTGCTGGTGTCAATATTAACGAGGGAACAGGTCGTGTGCTTTGGCTAAATATGAATGAGCCGGCAGGCAGTACCACTTTTGCAGATGACTCATTCATTGGCAATGATGCAACCTGTGTTAATTGCCCCACTGCCAATCGCAACTATTTGGTTTTCAATAGTGGCCAGCAGCTAACGATATCTGAAAATCCTTCTTTCGATTTGACTACATTTAGTGCCGGTTTCGATTTGTATCATACAGGCACAACCGGCACCGGGACGTTGTTGGAGATGAATGGCTTCCGGATTCAATTGGTGAATGGGTCAATCGCAGTTACGACTAATTTGGGTAGTATGGTGTTTGCCAACACGGCCGTTCCTGCCGAACAGTGGCATCATGTTATGGTTACAGTGGCCAATGGCAATGTAGTCCTTTATATCAATGGCATTCAACAAAAATCAACGACGAGTGCACCAGTTGTTACCCTTAACAACAATGATATTTCTCTCGGTTGGCCTTCTGGTGGCGGAGCCGTTTGGCTTGATAGAGTTGAGATATACAGCAGCGCATTAACTGATGCGACGGTTGAGCGATTATATGGACAGCCTGCCTTAGCAGTCAATTTAAGAGATGGAGCAAATTGGGGTAGCGATGACGTAAGCTGTAGTGGCGCTGATTGCCCTTCAGTTACGGGCGCAGGTGCTGCCTTTGGTCAAGTTGACTTTTTAACTGCGGCATCACCGGATTTATCCAATGATGCGTTTACCTTCGCAACCTGGATTAAACCAGAAACACGGCCGTATCCGTTCAATCCAACAACAGCTGCAGCACATGGATATTGGACTGATGATGATTACCAAGGCGTCTTTGGGTATCGTGATCCAAACAACAGTAACACCATCTTCCCAACGCTCTATGTGGCTCAAGACGGCCGTTTACGCATGCTCATAGGTGATGGGACAAGTACCTGTAATATCACGACCAACAATACTGGCGTTGTGCAAAACGGGCAGTGGCAACATCTTGTTGTTTCCTACGACGGTGCGAACTTTACCTTCTATGTAGATGGACACCCTGTCGATGGCGGTGTCAACGGCACGAGCTGTGCAGCCGTATCGATCCCTAACGTACCCAACTTCTACGTTGGTCGCCCCAATGAGTTTGGCTACGTCCATGTTGAAAGAGCTGTTTTTGATACGATTGGGAATGTCTTAATTGGTTTTAATCCTGCTTTAGAAGATGGGACAGGTAGCAAAAGCGAACTACGCCTCAATTGGGGTGGAGATGGTTCGGGGTCTAATATCTGGACTGCTAATCCGAGCAATTTTACAGAAATTGTCAATGTAAATCAGTCACGCCGCATTTTAGATAGCACCAATACCCAGTTCCGTTTTTGGGAAAATGATGTTGTCTTCTTAGGTGACGATAACGTCGATGCAACCAACTACGTTAATGATGCCTTCCAAAGCGATGATTCATTTGTCTTTGTCAACAATCTGCAAAATGTGACCTATCTTGGTACAACCCGATCGCGAATCAATTCAACTGACTCTAAAGGGTCTGGATCAAATGCAAGTATTGCGAAGAATGAAGGATATTTGTACTGGGATGTTTCTAATGAATTCTTCAATGGACAATTAAATGATTTCCGAGTGTATGATTACACGCTGACGAGTGAAGCCGTCGCAGACATGTTCCAAGCAACCTCTAGCTCGCTTGAACTGGCTTTTGACGAGGCTCCTGGCGCGACGCAGTTTGAGGATACTTCAGGAAATAATGTCTCAGTGAGCTGTAATGGTGATACCTGCCCAATTAGCGGCTTGCCTGGACGTGTTGGGCAAGCGATTGAATTCGACGGGGCTGATGATTTCCTCACTGTTTCAGCAACGGGTGCCGATCTTGGGTTGAATAGTGGTGGCTACACTGTGATGGCTTGGGTGCGCTCCGGGGATAGTTGGTGGCTGGAATCCCCTGCATCTGCAACACGTGCACTCATCGCTTCCCCGACAAGGTTTGACTTAATCGGCTTTATTTACGGCCGTATGCAAATTCGAAAAGGTTCCTTCCTCGACATTGAAGCTGACGGCCCAGATACACTGCGGGCAGATTGGAACCACGTCGCTTACGTTTATGACGCTGGTGTATATACCCTTTATAAAAATGGGGTTGAAATTCAAAAATGGTCTTCCTCAACATTCATAGGGGACGACGTCATCATTGGATATGTTGATACCAGTACTCCGTTTGGCGGATTCAAGGGGTTGATGGATGAATTACAAATTATTAAATACCCGCTGTCTCCAGCTGAAATTCAAGGTGAAATTTCCCGTGCACCAATGATCAATCTGCATCTTGATGAGGATCGGATCAACAGCAGTTACGATGATGATACTGAAAATGGTCCTAACGGAACCGGATATACAACCTCTTGTAGTGGTGATGCCTGTCCGCAGCCAGGTATCAAAGGTTAAATCCGAGAAGGAGCTACCTTTGATGGCAATGATTTACTCACTGTTGAAGGCACTGAAGCGCAGTTAAATGACTTCACTCTAAGTTTGTGGGTCAAACCTTCTCATCAAATTGGTGAGCGACAATATTTGTTAACCAAAGCAGATAGCAATCAATACACCGCTAATTTCCGCTTGTATTTAGAAAGCAACTCGATGACGCTGGGTTTTGATAAGCAATTTGCATGTGCTAATTCTGATACACAATTTGCGGGCGTGATGGCGACGGATTCACCCCTTTTAGAGGATCAATGGAATCATGTGGTTGCTGCACATGATCCTTCCATTGGTTTGGGAGTGATGAATATCTATATCAATGGCGCTTTGGCTGTGACTGAAGACATTGGAACGAATACAACTTGTAATTCTTTGCAAACAATTCAAATCGGTCAAAATTACCATGGGGCTTTAGATGAGGTCGCCATCAATGATAGCGTTCTGACCTCTGACCAAATTGCTGATATTTATGCGTATCAAAGCGCATGGTTTGACAAAATTAATCGCTTTGACTTAATTCTTGACGACACTGCACCAACTGTTGATTTGAGCTTGATTCCTGACTTTGTGAGCAGTAGTAAGACTGTTATGTTCCTCACTGGTGCAGATATCGGCTCGAGCTTGAGTTTGATTGAGTACCGCATTGATGGAGGTGCATGGCAGTCAGCTATGCCGGACATGGATTTAACTCTGAACACCGATGCATGGATTTTTGAGTTCCCTGCCTCTGCTCCCGGTAGCTACCTCATTGAGGCTCGGGCGACAGACAATGTTGGTAATGTTTCATCAATTGGCAATGCAACTGTCAATGTCGATGACACGGTGCCTAATTTGACTCAGACTGTTCCCTCTGGTGTTCAGCCAGCTGGATCGATTGCAATATTTGGTACAGCGTCTGATGGTGATAGTGGTCTCGCAGAAAATGGGTTACAAATTGCAATCAGTGGGGTGAATGAATTAGCGCCACTCAATGATCAGCTCGTTGATGTAGCTGACAATGGTACTTGGGCTACTACAGTGGCTTTGCCTGACCAACCTTATGGTGTTTACTCCATCACGACCACAGCCAGTGACAATGTTGAGAATGAAACCACAGTCTCTGACCAAGTCATCGTTGATGGTTTGGCTCCATATGCTGACGTGATGCTAGATAGGCTGTATATAGCTGAAGGTGAAAGCATCACAATTCACGGTATTGCGAGTGACATTCCACATCTTGCAAACAGTCGTACGCTTCACATGCATTTTGAAACGGGTGATGGCCTGTTTGTTGATGGGACAGAAAATAAGTTCACTACGATCTGTTCTTCTTGCCCAACGGAGATAGCTGGGCAATATGGAACGGCCGTACAGTTTAACGGCAGTAGTGATTCCCTTGAATTTACGACTCCCGAAACCTTCACCACAACAACCGTTCCAAGCCAGCTTGGTGTAGTAGATGGCAGCTTTACAGTGATGGCTTGGGTTAACAACACCGACTGGAATGGTAATCAAGCCATTCTGGGTAGCGTACAAGCAGATGGATTGTTTGTTGGATTGCAAAATGGGCTGCCCTTCCTTGGTTATGCCGGGGATGATAATGTGGCTACTGAAGCAGTGCCCACCGACACATGGACACACGTCACTTGGCGCTTTGACGCGGCAAATGAAGAACAAGCCTTCTTCATAAACGGTTTGCCTGTAGGTGACGTGTATACAGGAACATTGCCATACGATTCAACTAATGATCTCCTGATTGGCTCTGCTCGTGGCGGAAACTATTTTGGCGGTGCATTGGACGAACTTGTGGTTTATGGTCAGGCAGTGAGTGATGACCAAATCTATGACATCGCCAATCCTTTAAATGTCGGCATTAGCGATTTGCAGATTCGCTTCCGTACCTATGAAGAACGGGATTTAGCCCCTACGAGTGGAACCTGGTATCCGGTCACATTGAGCAGCAACAGCAGTAACTTTGTGCCGTGGATCTTTGCGATGCCAACCAACTTCCCAACTGGCTCATACAAAATCGATCTGCAAGTAACAGATACCGTTGGAAATAGCGAGAACAGTAGCTACATCGGCGGTGCATGGGATGGGGTCATCATCAAACCAGATCTTGCTGTTGGTGTCACCTCCGATAAGAGCTTGGCGGATCTTGGCGATGATATTATCCATACCATTTTCTATACAAATACAGGCCGAATTGATGCAACAGGCGTCCAATTAACCAATATTGTGCCTGTCGATGCTAGCTTTAATGCTGGTTTAAGCACGGCTGGATGGGTTTGTACCCCTGATAGCACAACGGATAGTGTCTGTACCTATGATGTGGGTGATTTAGCAATAGGAGCCAGTGGTTCCATCGCTTTTGCCGTCACGGCCGCCAACGATTTGTCTGTAGGCTCATTAGGGGTTGAAAATACAGCCTCAATCAGCAGCAGCAATACAGATTTTGATAGCAGCAACAATAGCGCAACAGTATTGACACCAATTGATGCTGGATTTGATTTAACGGCCTCCATTGTTAGTGATGGAAAAACTTTATTCTACGATCCGCTCCAACCGACACCGGTATACACGATTACTTACGGTAATTTGGGAACACAGGCAGCTCTAGCAGAACTTGTTGTCCTCATTCCGGAAGGTGTTCAGTTTGGTTTTGAGAATTACACCAACGGATGGGATTGTGACTTGCCGTTTGTGGGGGGAACCTGCACGTATCCGTTGGGCGCAGTTGATGCAGGTGCAAGTGGGTCTGTCCCATTTGGTATTATCGCAGATACCTATTCAACATCAGGGAATACTGTGACTATGGTGGCTTCCATCCGTGAAGTTAATGGTGTTGCTGATTTGAATCCAACCAATGATACTGACTCTGTTGATACGCCTTATGAATTGAGTTTTGCCATTATTCCTTCTCAGGAATCGGTAACCGTTTCAGAAGGCGCAACGGCCGTTATGACTGGAACGATAAACGATGATGGTTTTGGTGCATGGACATTAGAGTTCCTCTTCGATTCACCACCACCATCAGTGGGTTCCATTACCGAGGATTATGCAACAGAATCTTGGGAATGGACCTATACCACAATCGATGGTCCGGAAGAGTCTCAAGAAGTGTTATTCTATGGGGAATTTAATGAAGGAACCGTGGTTATTAGCCAAACCTTCCAATTGACGGTTACCAATGTTGCGCCAACCATTCCGCTGACAGGTGCAGATTCTGCGCTTGTAAACAGCAGCTATAGCCTGCAATTGGGCGATGTGGTTGATCCAGGTCCAGATGTTGTGACGGCCTGTGTGATCAACTGGGGTGATGGTAGCCCAACCGAAGATTGCTTTAATAACATCGGTAATAATGGCACCTTGACCCATACATACACCGAGGCGTTAACCACACCACAGGTTACTGTCAATTTGACGGATGAAGATGGTACCCATTTGGCAGCAGGCAGTAAAACAATCTCCG
>JANQSK010001207.1 GCA_028284105.1 Anaerolineae bacterium | reverse complement strand
TAAGCACAATCTCCCCTACCGTCTCACAACCCAACTCATCGACCGGCAGCCAAAACCAAGGCAACCCTATACCTTTTACACCACCGCCTCCCTACGATGGCACGCCAACGCCAGACTCACCCCATCCTGTCCCCCCTGAAGATAATTCGCAAATTATTCATATTATTGAAGCCGGGGAAACTTTGGGGACGATTGCGGCAAGTTACGGCCGTTCCCTTCAAGAGATTCTGGATATCAATAACCTCTCTGAAACTGACCTTGTTTTTGTTGGGCAACAGGTCATTATTCCTGCATCAGCTCCCATGCCTGGCCCCCGTTTCAAAATTATTCCAGACAGCGAACTTGTGTATGGTCCTTCAGCCAAAGAATTTGATATCCGCCGAATCGCGAATGCGTATGATGGGTATCTTCTCCAATATGAAGAAGATATTGAGGGCGTCACGCTTGCTGGCCCTGAGATTATCTCACTTGTGGCCCATCGCTTTAGTGTCAACCCGCGCCTCCTCTTGGCGTTCCTTGAATATCGGGCCGGCTGGCTTACTCAATCAACGGCCGTTTCACCGCAATTTCCGCTCGATAATTCTAATCCCAATCGCACGGGGCTTTATCGACAGCTCAGTTGGGCCGCTGATCAGCTCAATTTAGGCTTTTACGGCCGTTCCGAAGGAAATTTGCTCACCCTACTGCTTAATGACGGCACACGGATTTCATATAACGCCCAAATAAATGATGGCACAGCTGGCGTCCAACGGCTATTAGGGCAATCCAATCTATCATTCGGAGATTGGCTCGAAGCCACAGGTCCCAATGGGTTTTATTCGACTTACAGCTCACTATTTGGCAACCCCTTTGCCTACACTTTTGACCCCATCTATCCTGCTGATCTATCTCAGCCAAAGTTAGAGTTGCCTTGGGCAAGAAGTGAAACATGGTTTTTTACGGGCGGGCCTCATGGCGGTTGGGCACCTGGATCGGCTTGGGCTGCCCTAGATTTTGTCACCCCTGGGATACAACTTGGCTGTTTCCAGTCTGATTTCTGGGTAACGGCCGTTAGTGATGGGATTGTTACACGAAGTGATTTTGGGGCTGTGGTCGTCGATATGGATGGAGATGGGTATGCAGGGACAGGCTGGGCCATTACCTATATGCATATGGAAACAAGAGATCGGATTGCGGTTGGCGAATCAGTCAAAGCTGGAGATCGCATTGGGCATCCTTCTTGTGAAGGGGGATTTTCTAGCGGTACACATTTACATATCGCGCGCACATTTAACGGCCGTTGGATTTCCGCTGATGGAGAGATTCCATTCAATCTAAATGGATGGGTGGCTCAAGGCACAGGCTCAGAATATGACGGGTTTCTTATTCGTGATGATGAAATCAAAGAAGCGTGTGAATGTCGTGAGGAGCTAAACGCCATTCCAGGACGATAACTAGATTAGCATTGGCTCCTCATAAACAAAGTCATCATCGACTTAACATTCGACCTAAAGGACGTCCACCCAACAAATGCATATGGATATGGAAAACTTCTTGGCCACCATGTTCATTGGTGTTCATAATCAGGCGATAGCCATCTTTTGCAATACCTTCTCGGTCGGCAAGCTTTTTGGCGACGACTATCATGCGTCCTAGCGTTGCTTCATCCTCTTCTTCAACGTCGTTCACAGTCGGAATCGCTTTATTTGGAACAATTAAAATATGAGTTGGGGCTTGCGGTTGAATATCCCTAAATGCTGTCACAAGCTCGTCTTGATAGACAATGTCTCCTGGAATTTCCCCACGAATGATTTTTGCAAAAATTGTTGGCATACTAATTCCCTTTCATCAGAATAATCTGTTTTGTGTCAAAATTATGACTGTCATCCTAAGAATTGACAATCTGTTGATCATTTAAATTTTGTAGATTGTGTATAATTTCTTTGCAAAAGGAACTGTTATTTGAATCCACCTATTCGACCTCAGCCTCTAAGAAGTATCACACCAACCATTGATATTTACATCAAGCTGGCTCAATATCCGATCCTTGCTGAAAGAATTCGTCATCAAATGCGATTAGAACTATTTCGAAGAGGCATTGTTGATCCGGAAAACTTTGAGCGAGAAGTCAAAGAAAAGGCGATTGAATCTCAACAAAGAGAAGGCTTATATGATCCTTTTAACCGAGAGCACAATAGTGTTTGGCAAACACGGTTGGAACGAACTCGAAACTTTCAAACAGATGCGGCCTTTGCAAACAATCTAAGCAGCACCTTGCTCGATGAAATTATTGACACTGTGCTCAAAAATCAGCCGGGCGCTTCTGACAATAGTGACCTAACATTTAATCCCGAAGTGGCCCCATGGGAGCTCCTTTTTCAACAGGGCGAAATTTATGAAGCACTTCCTAAGGAAGAGCAGGAAGATGTCAAGCATCACCTTGAGGGCATTAAAAGCGTTTTGATCAAGGGAATGATTAGCGACCATCTTCAATACATTGGGGTCGCCAAGCAAATCTTTTCCATTGAAGATTTGAGATTTATTTATAAACGGCGCATAGGTGGCGGCAAAATTGGGGGCAAAGCTGCGGGCATGTTACTGGCATGGCGCATCATGATGGAAAAAGGAGATCCCGATCTCCATGATCAGATTTCTATTCCAGAATCTTATTTTATTGGCAGTGAGGTGATTTATGATTTTCGTTTAAAAAATAATTTAGACCGTTTCATGAATCAAAAATATTTGCCGCTTGAAGAGATTCGCAAACAACATCAACTGGTTAAAGCCGCTCACTTAGCCGGCGAATTCCCGTCAAATATTGAAAAACGACTCCGTGGCATTCTTTTGGAAGTGGGCAAGTCTCCACTCATTGTACGATCCTCTAGTTTGCTTGAAGATAATTTTGGCACTTCTTTTGCTGGCAAATATGAAAGCTTCTTTTGCCCAAATCAAGGCACACTCGAAGAAAACTACGTTGATTTGGCCAATGCCATTCGAAAAGTGTATGCCAGTACCTTAAATCCTGATGCCATCTTGTATCGCCAACAAAATGGGCTGATTGATTATGATGAGCGCATGGCTATTTTGTTGCAGCGTCTTGATGGCAAGATTTACGGTCGTTATTATATGCCCACATTAGCCGGCGTAGGGTTTAGCCAAAATCC
>JANQSK010001204.1 GCA_028284105.1 Anaerolineae bacterium | reverse complement strand
ATCTGACAACTATCTCAAATTCCTAGTTCATGAATTAAAGCCATTTATCGACCAAACCTATGCTACACAAACTGATCGAGACGCGACATCGATCATGGGCTCAAGCATGGGAGGATTGATTTCAGCCTATGCTATTTGTGAATACCCAGCGCTTTTTTCACGGGCAGGTTGCCTCTCTACCAATTGGATCTGTTTACCAGAGGTCATGGCTGACTATTTAAAAGAGAACCTCCCCCAACCGGATACTCATCGATTTTATTTTGATTATGGAACACGAGGTTTAGATAGCTATTATGAACCTCATCAAATGCAAGTGGATGACGTTTTTAAGCATTCTGGCTATACGCAAAACAAAGATGTGCTCACTCAAAAATTTGAAGGGGCTGAGCACAATGAGGCGGCTTGGCGAGACCGTGTCCACATTCCGCTAGAATTTTTATTAGGTTGGAGCTGAGCGATATTGGGCTATTTCTGTTCGACTGTCCTCGCCTTTTTCAAATGATTGGCCCAGGTAATTCCAATCACACCAAGCATGACAATGGTGCCCCCAAAAAAGCCTTGAATTGTGGGGCGTTCTCGGAAAAGAAGCAATGACCAACCGATCGTAATGACAGGGCTCAAAGTTGAAAAGATAGAGTGGATCGATAGATTCATCTTTCGCAGGGCTGTGTAGTACAAGATTCGACTTATAACGACATCAACAGTGCCTACAAAGATAAGCAAGAGCAAAACACGGCCGTTTACGACAAACTCTAACTGCCCTTGAACGGCTCCAAACACCCCTAAAAAGAATGATGTAAGCAAAATGCGGAAGAAGAAAAAATTTAAAAAATCCATCTCTCCGCCATACCGCTTCACAATCGCCGCATGGGCCGCATACATCAGCGAGCTTGATAGAACCATCACCGAGCCGATTAACGCAAAATCGCCCGGTTGGAAGCTAATAATCACAGACCCAATCAAAGCAATGGTGGCGCCAATCCACTCCATAGGAGTCAAACGTTCTCGCAACCAAATCAATCCCAGCAGCAGCGCAAAAACGATAGAAGCCTTGCTTAGTAACGAAGCCGAGCCAGCATCAATATAGCCTACAGCGATATAATTTAAATCAGTTGAAACGGCGACCAAAAACCCAATAATGGCAAAAAACCACAGCTTCTCTTTGAGCAATTTCCAATCAAAATGGTGCCTAAGTGCCATGTAAATGCCAATCTCAACCGTACCGGCTGCCAACACATAAAAAGCTGACGTGTACGGATTGACAAGAGGCAACATCAGCCTTGCAAAGACGAGATGCAAGCTCTCTATAACAATCAGGCCAAAAATTAAGAGATAGGGATATTGCTGAAAACCATCATTTTGGGTTTTGGCATTTGCATCCATTAGGAAGCATCTACCACTTCGACAGCATCCCCAACTTGAATACGGCCGTTTGCAATCACTTTGGTGTAGGCACGAGCCCAGCCAGGGTTGCTCTTTTGAGAGACTCGCACAAATTGATGTTCTTTAAATGACTCTTTAATTTGCTTACATGGCACTGCGTAACTCGTTACCTCAACAACAAGCGAGTCGCCGAGCTGGAGTTGCACGCCCGGCACCATTTGATCCCAATCAACACCAGAAATCGTCACATTTTCACCGATGGCGCCAGGGAAAATGGGATGTCCTTCGTCCTGAAGCGCTTGAATTCGTTCAACTGAATACAAGCAAAGCGCCCGTTCTGGCCCCCCATGAAATTTCTTATGCTTTTGCGAATCAGTGAGTAATCCCAGTTCATTTACGTCACTTTGACGGATTGGCGACTTGGGAACACCGCCGTTTGATGCGTTTATTTGAAATATTCTTCCTGTTTTCATTTTCGAAGTGTAACCCATCACTTTTTGAGAACAAAAAAGAGCGACCAGCTGGTCGCTCTTTTAAATTTGCTTGCTTGTTCTTGTTTAGGTGAACCTACGAATTGCCCAATTCCAATTCATTAAAGAAATCATCTAATGCTTCACGCAATTCTTGTGACAAGATTTTATCTTCAGCCTGATTCTTTGAAGCAGCTTCACCCTTATGGCAACTGTGAAAAGCATATTCATCACCGGCTTCCAAAACAATCTTTTGATAGTTTGGGGGCCACTGGATAATAAAACGGCGTGCACAGGTTGGGCAGTACCATTCTTCCGCTCCAGAACTATGAATTTGGACAAGCTCCATGTCATGCTTTCGAATTGTCTTTTGCATAATTTGATTCCTTATTGAAATGATTCGGCGGGCTAACTCCCGCTAATCATTATGCATTTTATTTGAAAAAAGCATATAGGATTTAAGCATCAGCCTTTAAGTCCGCTATGAGGGAAGTGACCGTTTTAAGGAACAAACTATCTCCACCTCAGATGTGAATCACTCGATCAATTCACCTGCAATTTTTCTTGACGATTACGGTATAGATTCGGATCAACGACTTCAACCATTGGTTTAGCATCTAAATGGTCACCCAAAAAACGTCGGATCTGTTCAACATGAGGCTCTGGGTTATCCAGCATGTCACGATAATGGACGTATAGAGCCTGCACATTGGGCTGCACGCGAATCCAGCTCATCACGCTTTGAAGGTGTTTTTCAAATAAGGCAGAGATCTCATCGTCACTTGCTTTGTGAGGATCTTCACCTCGATTAAGCAGCATCTTTTGCTGTGATGCTAAAATTTCATCCATGTTGCGGCGCATAAAAATAATGCGATATTCGTACCCTTCAGGGAGGTATTTAAGCAACTGAGAAATAACTTTAACGACCTTGCCCTCAGCATCAACGACCCATTCAACATCCCCTTTATCCATCTGCTTGACGCGTTCAAATTCATAGTAGCCTTTGGGGTTGTCAGTATCCGCTTCACGGAGATTGTCTGTAACGGGTGGAATACCACCAGCTTCAAGCATTTTCATCATCATGGAGGTGCCTGATCTAGGCAATCCCGACACGACCGTTACAACTTTTTTCTCTTCAGAACCAAATAGTTTTTGGAAAAAATTTTTCATGAATTCATCCTAAGGTGGGGTATTTTCAATTGGGAATACTACCACTGGGATCTGTTTAAGTAAATGGTAATTCTGGTTGCTTTAGGCCCGAATAGTTACTGGGTCTCGTGGTACTAAAGCACGGGTTGCTTAAGACGGTACTTACATCGCCGTTTGGCTCTAATTGACTATTCACGCCACGTTATTCCTCAACTATAAAAAAGGCATCTTCTGACCGACATTGCAGCCATCATTTGGGGAAGTATCACCACAATTATCATTATCGTCTTTGGAGTTTTTCAAAATAGCAGGGAAATTTCGCCAAATTTAAAGTTGGCCTCCCTCCTGTTTGCATCGTGAACGACAGCCATTTTATTTTGTCATTTTTTACAGCTGCTGTTCGCTGGATAAAGGAGCCTAAATGAACACACAGCGTTTTCATTTATTTGTTTTTATTTTGTCCCTATTTTTTTTCATTTTTTTTGGATTTGTTGTTTCAAATATGTCCAAAGCAGGACTTGTCGAGGCTGCAAATTTAGATAAGCCTTCTGGTTATCCTGTATCAACCACGGCGTATATGCCTCTATTGTTGAACGCAGAAGAAAATAGCGAGCTATTCCCAACCAGCTTAACGATTGCTTCCCCCCTTGATGTATCAGCAACCGCAAACAAAGGTGGCAGCGCCAGTTTCATCCCGACCTACATGAAGTTAGCAGATGAGATCAAGTCTGTTCTTTCAGGCGCAACGGCCGTAACGGCCGTGTTTGATCCCAGTCAGTTGCTCATCCAATCCGTCAACGCCCCATGCTATGGACCCGCATTAGACTACACTGACCATCCTGGGGCTGTGACACCCAATTCAGGGCAGCTCCCCACAGGGGATTTAGGCATTTGGCTAGAGGTAGACACAGCGACAGGACATGCCTGTTCAGCCGCCCAGGTTAATTCCCGAATGGCAGACAATCAAAATCAAGCCACAGGATCTTTGATGCTCCTCGCCAGCATGATTTCAGTTGCCAATTCGAATGGGATATCACTACCCACCGGCGGAGGCACCATCAACTTAACCACCGAGATGAATGCGGCCTCAATTCCTTATCTCTCATTCAATAACGCTACTATCAGCTTTGATAGTTCAACTAATGAGTGGGGATACGAAGCTGATTTTGATTTTACACATCCCATATCAAGTACCACGCATCACATCGTCATTGTCCTCAATCACTCACCGGGTTCTATCTCTGGGTACAGTGGCGATATGTCCTATCGCGTCAATTATTATCAAAATGGCGGCAACTGCGGCGGTGGACTTAATCAAGTGACAATCAACGGCTCACTCGCATATGATCGAACCTCTAGCAGTGATGTCAAAGTGCAATCTCGGATCGGCACCTTCTGTGGCCATAATACCAATGGGCTTGTTGACAACATTGTTGACCCGACAGCAAGCTGGGCTGACAACTTCTCTATCTTTACAGCAAACTTTGACGCAAATAATCTTTCTGGAAATTACGCTTATGCGTGGCAGGCAGGCAACATGGACTCTCACACGCGCGTTTTGAATATCGGCATCAATGACCATGAGCCGCTTGATGGAGAAGCCTATTTTGGCTATGGTGATAGGGTTCAGGATGATGCAGATGGGAGTATTGGCATTGAGGGTCTATTCTGCAATTGGGCTGGACCTGGAAATAAGAGTATTCAACCCTATGCCCAGCGTCAATTCGTCAGATTTAATAGTAGTACAGGCCTTTTTGAACAACCTGTGGGCGGTAGCGACATTTTGTATGCTCCAACAGAAGATTGCTCGTATGATGGGACAGGAACATTTTGGTATGACCGCAATTTAGACAGTGTTGCAAATGAAGGCTCAGCCGATTTAGAAGTAAATCCGCCTGATTTGCTAGAAGCATTCGATGGCTCTGATGCAGACTCAGTTCCAACAGTCGAAGAAGCAATTGCGAATAGAGGATATACGCTCCCCACCGCGCCATAAACAACACGATACGCTTGATGAACGGTTTAAATCGTTCATCAAGCTAAGTTCGCTTTTTAATCAAAGCACCCCATCTTTCTCTAAATTCCGGTACTTTTAGTGCTTTTATTAGCCCTTTGCCTGGCTTGACCTGCACCTGATGCAAATCAATAGGTTGGCCGCTATTTTGGTCTACTAAAACAGGCGACAACTTTTCGCCACTCACTTTGTCAAAATATTCTAATGGCACCCCATCTTCATCTGCCATCCATTTATCTCCCCATTGCACCATCGTCATCAAAATCGGATAGAGCTCTTTTCCTTTTGGGGTCAGCCGGTATTCATACCGCGTGGGCTGAGTTTGGTAAGGCTTTTTTTCGAAGATGTCATTTTCTACGAGCAAATTGAGTCGATCAGTGAGCAAATGACGTGTGACATCAAGCTGCTGTTGGAAATCATCAAAACGACGCACCCCCATGAATGCATTTCGCAATATGAGCATCGTCCAGCGATCCCCAATCACGGAAAGGGTTCTGGCAATGGAGCACGGTTCGTTTTTTATTTCATTCCAACGCATTTTATTTTCCTATTTGACAAGTTCCAAAACAGAACTTACTATTGTCAGCAGGGTAACAGATTGTTTTTTGGGATGCAACTATCCATCCATTGAAGGAGTTAAATATGGCCAATTCTCCCCGTTCAAGACGTGAAAAGTATGAAGATATTCCATGGCAAAAAACGTGCTGCATTTTGTGCTCTCTGAATTGCGGTATAGAAGTCAAGGTAAAGGACCGTCATTTTGTAAAAATTCGAGGAGATAAAGAGCATCCCGTTTCTGAAGGATATCTTTGCCAAAAAGCGGCCCGATTAGACCATTACCAAAATCATTTGCGTCGCGTCATGCACCCGTTAAAGCGGCAAGCTGATGGCTCTTTTGAGCAGATTGATTGGGACACGGCCGTTACTGAGATCGCCGCCAAAATCAACAGCATCAAAAATGAACATAGCGCCACCGCATTTGCCTATTATGGTGGCGGTGGACAAGGGAACCACCTACCTGGGTTACACGGGGCGGCTTTGCGCTCAGCCATTGGCACACCTTATTATTACAGCTCTCTTGCTCAAGAAAAAACGGGCGACTTTTGGGTGAACGGCCGTTTATTTGGCCGCCAAACGTGTCACGTTACCGAGGGGATACATGAATCAGATTATGTGATTTTACTGGGAACCAACTCCTTCCAATCTCATGGCTTCCCCCAAGCGCGTAAAGTGCTGCGAGAGCTCTCCAAAGACCCTAATCGTACCCTCGTTGTGGTTGACCCAAGACGCACCAAGACCGCAGAATTAGCAGACATTCACCTCGCTATTAAGCCCGGCACAGATGCGTTCTTAATGGTCGCTATGTTGGCGCAAATGGTACAAGAAGATTTAGTCGATCATGACTTTTTGAACCGGCATACCGTTGGCTTTGCAAAAATGGCTGAGATGTTCAAGGACATTGATGTCTCTGAATACATCGCCAGAACAGAGCTAGACGAAACGGCCGTTCGAGAGATGACACGTGGCTTTGCCAAAGCGGAAAAAGCCAGCACCCGACATGATTTAGGCCTCGAAATGAGCCTCCACAGCACGCTCAACACATATCTCGAAAAGCTTTTGTTCCTTTTCACCGGCAATTTTGGCAAAGAAGGTGCGAACAACTTGCACACCCAATTTGCTCCTTTGATTGGCCACTCGCCCGATCTTCATCAAAAAACCAACACACGCACAAGCGTTACCAACGTCCCCGAAATTAGTCGGCTTTATCCACCCAACATCTTTCCGCATGAAGTTTTGAACGACAGCCCTGACCGACTCCGGGCATTGATTGTCGACAGCTCGAATCCTTTGCAAACCGCAGCTGACTCTCAAGCGTATCGTGAAGCGTTTGAAAAGCTTGACTTGATGGTCGTGATTGATGTGGCCATGACAGAAACGGCCGAATATGCTGATTACATCTTGCCTGCCCAAACCCAATATGAAAAACCGGAAGCTGCCTTTTTCACTTTTATGTTCCCAGACAACTATTTTTATCTTCGTAAGCCCATCTTGGAACCAGAAGGAAATACACTACCGGAACCCGAAATCTATCGTCGATTGCTCGTGGCAATGGGCGTCATCCCAGATTCATTCCCTGAACTTGAGGCGTTGGCGAAGGAGTATATCGACAACCCTGAAGACGGCCGTTTTGCGATGGCTTTTCAAATGAAATTGATGCAGGATAAAAGCTTTGCTGGATTAGCACCCATCATTCTTTATGCCACATTGGGTAAGGCACTCGGCAAAGACAAACAGTCTGGGGCCGCCATTTGGGGTGTAAGCCAATTTTATGCACGCCGGTATGAAAAGCAGGTCCGTCGCGCTGGGTACGAAGGGGAAGGTCACATGCTCGGTGAAGCTTTATTCCGCAATATTTTAAATGAGGAAACGGCCGTACCCATCAGCAGCCACACCTATGAAGAGATGTGGCAGTTGGTCAAGCATGAAGAGCATAAAATTCACCTCGTCATTCCTGAAATGATTCAAGAAATTTATGACCTTTCAACAGAAGAAGCCGTCATGGACGAAGCGTATCCACTGATTTTGGCAGCAGGTGAGCGCCGCGATTACAACGCCAATCAAATAGTGCGTGATCCCCACTGGCGACGAAATGATCGGGACGGTGCATTACGTATCAATCCCGAAGACGCTGAAGCCAACGGCATTGCAGATGGTGAGCAAGTGCTTTGTGAATCTTCACGCGGGGGCATTGAAGTCATGGCCGCCATCGATCCTGCCCAACGAAAAGGGTTCCTTTCATTACCGCATGGATACGGGATTGAATATCCAGACCTTGAATCTGAAGAGATGGTACAGGTCGGCCCTCGTCTAAACGAAATCACCTCATCCGATTGGTGTGACCCCATTGCCAAAACACCCTATCATAAATACATTCCCGTCCGGGTAACCTCGCTTCCCGTCGCGGCAGATTAAACACTCTATAAGTATTCAGAGGAGAGGTGATCAGCTTATCCGATTAAGCATCCTCTCTTCTCTTTCCTCTCCTCTCTTTTCTACCTGCTCCTTTTCACCTATTTCCCCCTTCACTCACCGCCCTATCATCCGCTATAATTTACGATAGACCGACACGGAGGGAACATGTCACGAAAATCAATAGGCTATGTCCACATGGAGTGGACCTGTCCCAATTGCAGCACGCGAAACAAAGGGACAGACAAGATGTGCGTTAATTGTGGTAATGCCCAACCCAAAGATGTTGAATTTGAGCAAGTCGTGCAGGAAACGCTGATTGAAGATGAGGCACTCATCGATCAGGTCAAAGCGGGACCTGATGTACATTGTCCATTTTGTGGTACGCGTAATCCCGCAACGGCCGTTCAGTGTGGCAACTGTTTTGGGGATCTCTCCGAAGCGGTCAAAAGGCAGAAAGGACAGCGTGTTGGCAAGCATCGGACAGCCGCCGTTCCTGATATCATTTGTGACTATTGCCA
>JANQSK010001196.1 GCA_028284105.1 Anaerolineae bacterium | reverse complement strand
AAGCGCTTCCCTTCAGGCTTTGCATGAGCCTCGAAGGCGTTTCATCTTTTTTTACTTCGAATGTTCCGAGCAATTTGAAAAGTCTAAGCATTGTTGTTTATTTTATCCAGGCATGTTGTTTAGTGTTTCAAAGATTCAAAATGCTTAAGGGGTAAATCACATCAAATTGAACTAAATCGACTCGAATACGTGTGATTTACAGAGTAGTTAGTCGATTTGACCAACAAGTTAATCCCAAACCTATTTGCAATTTACAGGTTAACGGAGACTCCGCCGCCTTATTTAATTATTAGCTTAACTTCAATTATTCTTACTCCCACTCTTTATTATCTATAAATAATTATATTTTGCCATAATTTAAGGTTGCCGTGAGACGTTCATGAGACGTTTGATTTGTATACTGGGGTTATGAGTGGAGATGTACAAGCCTATTTGATTCGTTTTAGCAGAACTAAGGACAATGGTTCCTGGCGAGTTAGATTGCAAAATGCCTATGATAATGAAGTGCATCATTTTCCCTCAGAAAAAGACCTGTTCTTATTCTTAAAGGATCGACTCGCTTTAAATTACATCATTGATCCTCAACATGATGCTCAACTTCCTACTTCACCAGAGGGCTGATCAAGCAAGCATAATGAAGAAGTTTTGATTTAGGATTTGTTTTAAATGGGGATGGGGACTGAATTTTATTGAGACGGGCTTAGAGAAGACAAAATTTCCTTCCCCTCATTGACTAAACTATCATTTTTCATTTCTTGAGCGAGCGCCACACCTTCAGTTGCGGCAGCGCTGGCTTTTTCGAATTGTCCCGTTTTTAGCAATAAATCTGCATAACTGATTAGAATGAGAGCCAGAAAAAATCTCTCATTGATTTTCCGAGCGATACGAATTGACTTTTCAAACGCTTCTTGGCCCCGTTCCCATTGTTCCATTGTGGTGTATAGCATGCCCAAATTGCCCCAGTGTCCGATCAAGCCTTCTGGATGGTTCGCATCATCTGCAATGAGAATGGCGTCTTTGAAAAAGTGTTCGGCCCTCTCATACTGTTTTTTATGCTTATAAATATTGCCAATATTACTCATGTTGTTGGCAATTTCTGCTTTTACACCGATTTCTTGGTTAATGGCTAAAGCTTCTTCGTAATAACTTAAAGCCTCGTCTAACTTTTGTTGATTTTTGTAGATGATTCCTACGGAGTTGAGCGCAAGCGCTACATCTTGTCGAGCACCTGCTTTCTTGCTTAGAATTAAGGCCTCTTTGTAAAGCGATATGGCCTTTTCTTCTTGATTTTGACGGAGATAAAGTCGGCCTATATTGTGTAAAACACCCCCAATTCCCCGTGTGAGATTAAGCTTTTGGTTAATGTCCAAAGCTTGTTGGTAATGATGTAATGCGAGATCAAATTGTCCAGTAGCCGTAAAACAATGGGCCATGTGATTGAGTGTTTCTGCAAGGCGAACCTGATTGCCTATGGTTTGGCAAATAGCCTTCGCTTTTTGTTGAACATCTAACGCGTCATCATATTTCCCCAATAAGTATAGAATGTGTCCGCTCATGTCATAGAGCATGGCAAGCTCTTTTGGTGCTTGAGCAGATTCATAAAATTGGATGGCTTTTTCAAAACAGGAGAGCGCATTTTCATAGTCGCCTAAATATTGCAAAATCCATCCCATTCGCATATTGGCACGAATTTCAAATTCAATGATTCCTGCTTCTTGGCCAAGCTCAAATAGGGAGTTTGTTAACTTTTTAGCTTCATCAAGCTGACCTTGTGCCGTATAAATTGAAGCGAGCTCTTCAATAACTTTCCCTTGGAGCATGATGGGTAATTTCACTTGGTGAACAGAGTGTAGTTGACGAAGCATAGAAGCGAATTCAATGAAGAAGCCCGTGATGAAATAATAGTTTGAAAGAGGCTCGATGCTAGCTTCCAACAATGCCCATTGCTGTTGTGAAACGGCTTGGTGCCAGCCCCAGCGAATGTTGTCCCCTTCTGGTTTTAGTTCTTGGATAACTTCTGGCGAACGATGGCTAAACAGATGGTCACCATTTTCGACAATTAGATTGAGGTAGTAGCTACTGTGCTTGTTGACTAATTCAACTGTTTCAGGGTAATCTGCCACCATTTTTGTAGCAGCGTATTGCCTTAAAAGCTCATGAAGCGAATAACGGCCGTTTTCATCCCGCTTGACGAGCGATTTATCCAGCAGGCTGGCCAAAACGATCATCGAAATAGAGGTGATTTTGAAAATGGCTTCGAGTGAGAACGACCCTCGAAAATGGGATAAGGCGGCTAACGCATCTTGCTCATCGGTAGATAGATATTGCCAAGATTGATCAAAAACGGCCGTCATGCTTTGGTGCCGAGGGGAGCTGTCTCGATGAGTTGAAGACAAAAATGTAATATTTTTTCTGATCTCTGTGGCGATTTGGTCGCAGCTCATGAGCCGGACCCATGCTGCGGCAAATTCAATAGCTAGGGGAATACCGTGAACAAGCTGACAAATATCAACAACGGCCGTTTTGTTTTCATTGGTGAGTTCAAAATCAGGTTTGACCCGTTGGGCCGCATTTACAAAAAGCGAAATAGCGCTGAATTGGTTTAGATTTTCAGCTTGGCTGTCTTCAGGAAAGGGCAAGCCGGTAATGAGATATCTTTGTTCTGATTTTAGATTTAGCGACTCCCTTGAGGTAATTAAAAGTGTGAATTGTGGAGCTGCATCAATGAGTTCTGTGAGAAATGGGGCAGCAGAAATCAGATGTTCGAAAT
>JANQSK010001084.1 GCA_028284105.1 Anaerolineae bacterium | reverse complement strand
TCTTTGTCAAATCGGTTGGTGTCAGCAATGTAGGGCCACAATTTTTCAGGGGAAGATTTAAAGTGGAATTCCCAGTGATAGTAAAAACTATTTTCATTTTCTTTGGCAATCGATTCTGCCGTGATTGTGTTGTCTACCAATACGTCCATAATTTTGTTCCCAATTGGATTGTATAAGATGCGGAAGTTACTGCTCTAATCTCTCTTCTCTAGACGCGTTGACATATTGATATTCTACATGAAGAATTCCTGAGAAGGTGTAAATATTGTGTGGAAAATGACGGGTAATTTCAAGGATTATTGTTGAATAATCGACCGATCTGACACCCATTCGGCATAAGGAGCCATTGTGAGGTTAGAAAGAGAAAGTAGCGCGGTGTCGTAGTTGACGCGCCAGCCATAAAAGTCAAGCCACGCTTGATTACGATTCTCGACCATCGGTACATTTTGCTCAACCAACATATCAAACGCTTTAAAAAACTCTGCTTTGGAAATGCTAATTGGGGCTGTGAGATCGGGTTCTTCGGTATAGGGAACTTGGAAAAATTTGGCGATCCGATTGAGCGATAGGTAGCCAGTGCGAATGAGAAAGGGGGCTTTTGAGTTATAGGGTGTGTCCACAGCCGCCAAAATCATAGCTGCCGAATCTAAAACCACACCAGCTGCCGTAACCCAAGAATGATTGGGCTGAGGGGATCGGAAAAAGGGGAGTAGCTCTAAAGAAGTGTGGCTTTCTTCTAACTCTGCAAACCACAATTGCCAGCTCATCCAGGCCGCGCTCAACTCTTCAAGCTCACCATTTCGATGGGTTCGGGTGATAAAGTCAATCATCGAAGGAGGGCTGCTGGCGCGTGATTCTAAGAGCAAGACGTTAGTTTCTCTGCGTGAAAAGGCACCGTACATGGTTGGTAAGTAAGCAATTAAAAGCGCAACTAAAATCAATCCCAACATCGCCTCAGAAAATTCGAGCGCTTTGAACAAGAAGCCATCTTCAGATGCATAGCCTAAGGTCAAAAGGGATGAGCCGCTTTCCCAAAAAATTTCATAAAGTGATTCAATACCAAGTGCCCAATAGATCAGCATGTATCCAATTAAGATGAGATTAAGCATCACAAAAGGATACAAAAAGAGCGTAATTGGGGAGAAAAGCGCCATGATTTTGTCTCGCTTTTCAAAAGTGGTGTTGCGAACGCGCAGCTTGAATAGAAAGTAGACGGTGTTGAAGATGGTTTGGGTGATATAGGTGCGAGCACCACGTGGGGTAATAAATGCTTTAATGGCTGAGTTGACGGTCCAAATCACGATCAACACACCTGCAATACCAGCCAAAATACGGCCGTAAATGATCAGCTGCGGCAAAATATCAGACATGTTATTTAACGACGCTCAACGCCAACGACGTTGTTGAGGCCATTGATTTCTAATATCCAATCACTGCCAATTTGATAATCATAAAATTCATTTTCTGAACGAGGGCTGTAAACGTAGGAACGGCCGTCTGAATTGAAGACGACTCGAAAATCCTCATCGTATTGACCTTCTCGTTCTGTCGTCTCAAGGGAGGTTATGGGCCAAATGGGGGTGAAATCAGAGCCTGATTCTGTGAGTTGGCGAACAATTTGCCATTCGTCCACCGTGTATTCACAAAAGTCATCAAAGACCAAATATTCGCAATCTTGGACGATCTCACCGACACCTGTGCCTGTATCAACGGTGTAAGGTTCACCGCACACTTCTTGGGAGTTTGGCATCGGATTAGGGCTTGTTTGGCGCACTTCTTCCCGACAAAAACCAACTTCGCCATCTGATGGGATGCGATCGATCCAATTCTCATACTGAACAGGAACAAGGCCTTCTACCTGAATAGTACGTTCCCAACCGACATCTCGAACGGTGCCAACCGTTTCACTTCGCTGATTTGAAAGAAAGAAGATGTATCCACAAAGCCCCAAAGCCAATGCAAGAAAAACATAGAGGAAAATGGAGGCTCTGCTGCGTTTTGGCTGTGGTTTGGGTTGAAGCTTAGGTGCCGACCGAGTTTTAGGCTCCGGCTTGGCGAGGGGGCGCGTACAGTTGCTGCATTGCGTCGCTGTGCCGGGAT
>JANQSK010001180.1 GCA_028284105.1 Anaerolineae bacterium | reverse complement strand
GATCATACGGCCGATTCGGATGGCATCGGCATCATCTTCTGCCAAATAATCGGCCAATCCTGAAACCGAGGCGTGCATCTCCGCACCTCCCAAGGTTTCATCATCCACTTCTTCCCCAGTTGCCATTTTGACAAGCGGCGGTCCTCCCAAAAAGACTTTGGATTTGTCTCGGACGTGTACGGTGTAATCACTTAAACCCACGTTATATGCGCCACCAGCGGTTGATGAGCCAAACACCAATGCGATTTGAGGAATATTTTGACCTGATAATCTCGCTTGATTGGCAAAAGAGCGCCCGCCTTCAACAAACATTTCTGCTTGATAGGGCAAGTTGGCTCCGGCGCTTTCGATACCCACAATCATTGGGAGCCGATTTTCAAAAGCAATCTGTTGCATTCTCAGCGCTTTTTGCAAACCCATCGGGTAAATAGCGCCCCCCTTAATTGTCGGGTCGTTAAAAGATAAAAGACACTCTACACCACTGACAATTCCAATTCCGGTGATACTTGATGCACCGATGGTTTCATTGTTATACATGCCCAATGCAGCTAGTGGACAAAGCTCTAAAAAGGGGGTGTTGGGGTCAAGGGTGCGCTCTAGTCGTTCGCGAGGCAATAACTTGCCCCGTTTTTGCATTTTGGCGGCTCCTTTCGGATTACCTGCTCGCCCTTTTGCTAGCGTTTCATTTAAGTCATCTACCAGCTTGAGCATCGCTTCGCGATTGGCTTGGAATTCTGGTGAGTTGGTTGAGATTTTAGATTCAATCTGATCCATAAGGTTTCTGACGAAGGTTGGCGAGAAACTCTTGCAAGTCATCCCGCAATAAGGTCATTTCAGTTATTTTGGCGTCAAGCTCAGACACTCTTCGATTGACCATTTGCTCTAAGACTTCGGCTTGGGCTTGATGTACTTTGTCACTAGGCACAATGTCATACAGGTCGAGAACTTCTTTTGCCTCTTCAAGGTCAAATCCTGCCTGTTTTGCCCGCAAAACGAGCTTCAGTCGACCCCGATCGCGGCGTGTGTAAATACGCTGCCCACCGTCGCTTCGTTGAGGTGTAATGAGACCACGTTCTTCGTAGTAGCGTATCGTTCGAGTGCTAATGCCTAACTGCTTTGCGAGATCCCCTATTGAAAACGTGGTGGTTGTGTCTGGGAGTTTTACATCTTGAGCCATAACTCGATAATACTTGACGTTAACGTTAGAGTCAATTATTTCCTTATGGTCAAACTGGGGTTACTTGTTGCTTAATTTGGGGGATATCTGATGGTAATCGGCCGTTTTTTGCTTGCATAGCTCTCTTCTCTCAATTAAAAATTACCATAGGCTGATCCTGTCGAAGATTAGAATAATATTCTAAAATAATACGAACTTTACCCACAATATATAGGAGGCTAAAAATGCAGGTTTGTTCCACTGAATATGTTTATCATGCGCTTCTCAATACGGACGATAGCATCGTCGACTTTATCCTATCCAATGGTTTACGGCCGTTATCTGACTTCCCAGACAGTCCGAGATGGAAACAAATTAACGAAGCAATGCCAGGTTTTTTTGAAAATCTATACCAGATGATTGGCCAAGAGGTGCTTAACCGACCCTATCGCAATGCGGGGGTATTTGTCTCACCCATTGACTTTAAGCTGATGCCTAACGGCTCCCCTATGGCAAAGTACACTCGCGTCCGAATTCCAATTGAACGAATTAAACCGGACGATGCCGTATTGACCTATGTGCTTGATGATAAACGGGTCAATCTACCCCTCAACACCAAAAATCTACAGCATTGCGCCGAAATTTGGACAGCCGAAATGGTTCAGGAATGGTTTGGGCGAGATCAAAGTAAGATTTTCTACTACGTCCCACAAATTGCTGTCTATCAAGAGGGTGGCATCCCCATCCAAGCATCTGATATTGAATATGGCTCTTAATTGACGAGCCTAAAATGTTTCTCGTACCGAATATCAATCCATTTGATTCAAAATAGAAGATACAATCTGTTCGATATCCTGTCCAATATCAATCCTTATCGCTTCATTATCGTCAGGTGGTTCCAATGTATCAAATTGGCTTTGAAGCATATTGGCTTTCATATAATGGTTCTTTCGCTGACTCATTCTTCCCCAAATCAGGTCAAAGCTGCCATCTAAAAAGATAAATTGGGTTTGCCCTTCAACCTGTAAAAGGTCTCGATACGCCTTCTTTAATGCAGAGCAGGCCAATACGGCCGTTTCCCCCTTCCCAACATGGCCAGCTAATATTTGGCGCAAGTTTGCGAGCCAAGGTCCACGATCTTCGTCATTCAGGGGCTGACCATTTGCCATTTTTTCAACATTTTCAACGGGATGGTAGTCATCCGCATCATAAAAAGGAGCGTTCACTTTTTCAGCTAATTGCATGCCTATCGTTGATTTGCCACAACCGGACACACCCATTACTACATACACCGTCATGTTTTCACCCGATACAACATCTCACCCGCCTTCGGCACATAAAGCACCCCGTCTTCCTCTCTATTTTGCCACTCTTCAACATTGATACTGTTTGGATCGACATACCTCAATGCCAGCTGATCGCAGTCGCTCGATAAAAGTTGAGTGGCCAGCTTCACGGTTGCTCTTGGATATTCAACTCCGTTTTGAAAACGGCCGTCTCCCCTCACATGCGTACTATGCGCCAGCACACCAAGTGGAATGTGTTTAAATCGATCCCATTGATTTAAAAAGTAGGGCAAAACGTGGTAGCCAATCTCATAAATATATTTGCCATGCACATGGCTCACAACATCCAAATGGGGTGCATAGATGATTAACTCTCCCCCCTCTGCCAGAGCAGGTTCCAGCTTGTACATTGCCTTCCCACCAGTCCACAGCTCATCATACATTGGCGGTGCATAAGAAAGCACCTTTTTAAAAGGTTTATCCACCCAAATGATATGCCGTTCAGATGAAAGATCGGCAGCCTTCTCCCAGGCAGAAAGATAGTCACCAATAAACAAACCCGCCAAACCAGAATTAACAACAACGAGAGCGATGAGCGTTGAAGGTTTATCAATCAATTCGGCAGCAGCATGAATCATGTCCCGAACTGGCGTATTTTTTAAACCAATGGTGCCGCGAACCCCTGCCAAGGCCCCTAACCAGTGTGTGACGTTGATCATATCTTCGGCTGATATGCCGGGAAAGAAATATTTTGCCCCACCTGAAAAACCAACCACTTCATGTGGAAAGGTAGGACCTAAAATGATGACGTGATCATAT
>JANQSK010001178.1 GCA_028284105.1 Anaerolineae bacterium | reverse complement strand
AAAGCACCTCTATTGATGAGGTGCTTTCCCATTTTTGCATTTTAATAATTCCTATTCCTAACTTTCACTAACGAGAGCTGTTTTCACAAGCATACATTTGGTCTAAACGGCCGTTGCAGTCGGCACCTGTTAAAGAATCGAGCCACTTTTGCGCATATTGCATTGGCAACCCAGTCCCTAATTCATTTGCAGACAGGTTGGCGCCTTGAGCAGTTTCTAACCATTGTTCAGCATAAACCATCGCTAACGGGTCGTTGTAGTCAGGGGTGATTTGGTCCATCCAGGGCTGTGCATACTGCATAGATAATCCATTTCCTAATTCAGTTGAAAATTCATTTGTTTGTTGAACTTCCTCTAGCCAAGGTTGCGCATAATCCATTGCTAGCGAGTCATTGTATTGGATGGCTGCTCCTTCGGCTGTGTTTTGCTCTAACCACGGCTGAGCATATTGTTGAGCCAAAGCATCGCTATAAGTTGCAACAGTTTTGTTTGTGTTGGCTTGAATCAAAATTGGATTTTGAATGCCTGAATTGAATAAAAACAATGTACTGAGAAAGGTCACGAAGCCGATGAGCAAGATAGCAGCTAAACCATAATTAAATTTACGAGTGACTTCTTGTTGTGTGTTGGCAATATTTTTATTAAGCATTTTGTTTCTCCTGATTTATTTGTAAATTTGATTTGATGCTCTTATCTTGCCATTCCGGCGTTATTACTCCGTCATTACAGCGTTATAGTTCATTGTTTTGCCGTCATTGTCCCAACTAAAAAGGAGATTGATGCTGTGATATAATCGAATTTACTCTGGATTTGGGAATTTTTATGTTGCAAATGTCTCTACTCGGTTCGATCTCCATTCTTTGGGATCAACGGCCGTTATCCAAATTAACCTCTCAAAAAGCACAAGCTCTGCTCATTTATTTAGCAATGGAATCTCCAAAAGTTCATCAGCGAGATGGCCTTATGAGCTTATTTTGGCCAGATTACACGCAAAAATCGGCCCAACAAAACTTGCGACAAGCACTCTACCTCATCAAACAAGCCCTGCCCTCATTAGAGTCAAACGAACAATTCTTTCACTCTGAACGTGTCACTGTGGTGTGGAACGACAGTGCGCCATCTACTTTAGATGTATTGCGGTTTGAGCAGCTTTCAGAGAGTGACCGTTCTCCTGAAGAATGGCAACAAGCGGTTGATCTTTACAGTGGTGAATTCCTGGAAAACTTTTACTTACCGGATAGTGAACCATTTGAAGAGTGGGTTGGAAACAAACGAGCCTTTTACCAAAGACGCATGCAGGAGGCATTGGATCGGCTTACCCCCCATTATCTCGCAAACAATCAATTAGATTCTGCAGAAACGGCCGTTCGTCGGCGGCTTGAGTTAGATAATCTTCAAGAAACAGCGCATCGACAGTTAATCAACATATTGGCAAAAAACGGCCGTCGGCAAGAAGCACTTACACATTTTCAGACAGTTGAGCAACTTTTAGAAGATGAATTAGGTATTGAACCAGAGCCTGAAACGGTGGCTTTAATGGAGGCTATCCGTGAGGGTAAAATAATCTCCGATTCACTACAGAGCCCAGCAATAGACCACTTTAAAACCCAATCTAAGCCATCAATTATCCGCAAGCATAATTTGCCTCACCGCTTATCTTCCTTTATTGGGCGTCAAAATGAATTGCTAGAGGTGACCGAATTAATTAATGCGCATCGACTCGTTACACTGGTTGGCGTTGGTGGGCTTGGCAAGACGACACTTTCCATTCAAGTTGGTCATCCACTTGTTGATGAATTTATAGATGGTGTGTGGCTTGTAGAGTTCGCACCAGTAACAGATAAAAGGTTTTTAGGGTCAGCTATTCTAAGAGCATTGGCGGTTAAAGAATCGCCTCATCAAACCCCAATTGAACAGCTAAAAACGTTTTTAAGCACAAGAGAGCTGTTGATTATTTTTGATAATTGTGAGCACCTTATTCAGCCTGTTGCGGAACTTGCTCAACATCTCTTGCATGCTTCTCCAAAGCTAAAGATTTTGGCTACGACTCGGGAACTATTAGATATCCCAGGGGAACGGCCGTTTTATGTGCCCCCCCTTTCAATGCCTCAAAACAATGTGCAAATCAATCCCGATCAATGGGAATCCTATGAGGCCATCCAACTATTTGTGAAAAGAGCCCAAGCGATAAAGCCAGATTTTCAAATCAAATCAGACAATGTAGGCACAATCAATCAAATTTGCCAAAGATTAGACGGTATTCCATTGGCTTTAGAATTGGCAGCTGCTCGTATGAAGACGCTTTCCATTTCCCAAATTGCAAAGCATCTTGATCAACGGTTTCGTTTATTAACAAGCGGAAATCGGGCAGCACTCCCTCGTCATCAAACCTTAAAAGCGATGGTGGATTGGAGCTGGGAATTACTTTCAGAAGATGAACAGAAGTTGCTCCGGCGGCTCACGGTCTTTTCAGGCGGTATGGGTTTAGCAACAACAACGGCCGTTTGTTCCCAAAACGATCTTGATGAATTCGAAATATTAGACCTGTTATCCCAGCTTGTTAATAAATCTTTGCTCAATGTCACTCAACATAATGGGGAGCCTCGCTATCACCTGTTAGAAACCATCCAACAATATGGTTTGGAAAAGCTTCAACAGGCAAAAGAAAAAGAACAATTTACAAAATGCCACTTTGAACAGTTTTTAGAACTTAGCAAACAAGCTGAAAAAGAACTCGTAGGTTCCAATCAGGTCAAATGGCTCAACCAACTCCATATCGAACTTGACAATGTACGAACTGCTCTTTCCTACGCCAAGGAGCATTCCCCTGAAGAAGGGCTTCGATTTGCCTCAAATCTTTGGAAATTTTGGGAAGCGCGAGGGTTTATTCGAGAAGGCGCGGGATGGATCAGTTTACTCCTTGAACAATCACCAAACATTGCACCTGCCATTAAAGCAAAAGCTTTAGGTATTCTCAGCCATCTAAACTATATCCATGTCAATAATGATTTGGCACGCCAGCAAGCGGAAGCCTGCATGGCAATTTATCAAAAGTTAAATGATAAAGAAGGAATCGCATTTGCAAATCATCGGCTGTCTTCTGGATATCAACGGAAATTAAACCTAGATACCGCAATTGACCAAATTAATGAAAGCTTAGCCATTTATACTGAATTAGATAAGCCTATAGGCATTGCTGAATCCTATCAGCTGCTTGGCGAATTGACGCCCGATTCAAATCAAGCCAAAGGTTATCTTCAGAAAGCCTTAGAGCTATTCGAGAAGCTTGAACATTTAGCCGGAATGAGCGGTGTCTATTATGCTTTTAGCTGGATGGCTTATCGAGCCGAAGATTTTGAAGCGGCTCGTTATTGGCTAGAAAAAGAGTTCATAATTAAAGACAAAATTGATAATCGAGGAAACGTATGGACCCTTTTAGGGCTCGGAAATCTCAATTATCGGATTCAAGAGTATGACACCGCGATTTCCCAAATTGTGAAGGCCATTAATTTAGGACATGAGCAAGGGTCGGGAAGAGCAGTATTTTG
>JANQSK010001080.1 GCA_028284105.1 Anaerolineae bacterium | reverse complement strand
CGTCGTTTCTGTTTCTCAGACATTAAATCAGCTTCATGTGGGAGCAAGGGCCATTCACTTTTTCAATATTTAAATTTTCACTTCAAATTGATTTGAAGTGGTTGGTTAGCCAACTGATTGCTTGCTAACCCAATTTATTTAAGGGATTTAATCAATATGGATAATCCAATTCCACCGTCTACTTTTGGCATCGAAATCAATGTGCCGGTTCAGGACATTCAAACGGAATGGTCACGATGCAGCATGTTGGCCAATTACATTGCTGAGTATGTGGCATTTGAATATGAACATCGCGAGTGGGCAGAAAATTTACTGTCTACCATTTCGAATGAGCTGTTAGAAACGGCCGTTTATCTGGCACCAGATATTTCTGACCTCGAACTTAAGATCAACAAAAACGAGGATGCCTTTTTGGTCACCATGACCCATCTCGTTAAAAATCCATTGCTTGACCATTATGAAACCTTTATTCACTCGCTGGAAAGCGGCCAAAAGCAAGAAATCTATCTCAATTGGCTTACGCACAGCGAAGAAAATGCTCCTTATTTTAACCAACTTGGGCTTTGCATTTTAACCAACGACTTTGACGCCCAGCTTCACGTCCAAAATGAATCTGAAAACCGCGTCGAAACCATTCTCCACTTGCCAATTAAGGAGCTGTAATCATGAGTTACACACAACAATCCTTTTCACTCAATTATGATCCGCTTGATCAACAAATCAACTTCGAAGGCATCTTCCGCCCTGCAAATAAGCAAGAAGCCCAATCAACCCTCGATTACATGGTCAATGTGCATGATAAAGTGCGCGGGGCCCTTCGTCTTAACTTCCGCAAATTACGCTATATCAACGCCGTTGGCGTACGCACACTCTCCTCATTTGTGAATTATGCACGTCAGCAAAATAACTTGAACATCAAAGTAATCGCCTCTGGGGTATTGGCTTGGAGCGAGCGGGTATTGCCTAATCTCAAAGATGTTTGGGATGAGGTCGACTTCTCAATTTACGATCAAAATTTTTATCGTAGCCAAAACATCATTGAAGATCAATCATTTATACCTTTGCTGCGTAATCAGACTCGCATTTTGTGGCCACAGGAATTACCCATATTGCAAAAACATGGTCTTGAGCAAGGTATGCGCGTGGCAGACATCTGCTGTGGCTGTGGAGATGTACCTTTACTCATTAGTCGTGAATTAAAGCCAAGCTTCATCATGGGGATTGACCATTCAGCGGCAGCCATTGGCCACGCACGCGGTATGCAAGATGAATTTGAAATCAACAACGTCGATTTCCAACGAGGTGATGCAACTGCGTTGATGCTCTACGACAACTCGTTTGATTTTGTGCTCTGTCGATTGAGTTTGCAAATCTTCTCCCAGCCCGAAGATATTTTGCAAGAGCTTGTTCGCATTACAAAACCAGGGGGACGCATTTATGCCCTGTGTGAAGATTATGACCACATCGTTGGCTTCCCTGAAAGCGAACCCATCCGCAAAACCTATACGCTGGCAGCAGAATATGGGGACCAAATGGGCATGGATCTACGAAGTGGCAAAAAGCTGCATAACTTTTTCAGCCAAGTTCGTTTGGATGATATTCAAACTGACCATATCGTGGTCGACACCAACAACAGCGATCGTGATGCCTTTGCCGAAGTCATTAAAAGCTGGCAACGCTTTTCAGTTCACACCATTGGCAGCCAATTAGGCTTATCTTCTCGAGAACAAATCACGCTAAATCAAGGGTATGAGTCGCAATTGCGCGCCATTGAAAACCCAGCGGGATACACCACCTGGGGATTGGTCGCTTGCTCAGGACAAAAACCACTTGATTAACCATCGAAGAGTTCGTTATGACTAATTTTGGTTCATTTTTTAGAACAAGTTTTCAGCGAAAGCTCCTGCTTTTTAATATTTTATTGGTCAGCGTGACGACAATCGTTTTATTCGTCACGCTTATTCTCAATTTCCGACAATTTACAAGTCGCACACAAGCTTTGAATATTGAGGGGATGGAGCAAACTGTTGAAGAATATTTAACCACTTATGCGGATGAAAAAGCGGAATCGACTTGGCTACAGATTAAATCTGCTCAAGACAATCTCACCATTTTAGGCCAGACGGCACAAAAAATTGTCGACAATTATGATGAGCTCCAAGCCCATCCCGAACTGTTTGATATTTCGCTTTTTGATACCCAACTCAGTGAAGAAAATTCAGCCTTAACCACAAATGAAGCTGTATCCACTGATGCCCTGATCCCGCCCCAATTTACTGAGGATGAACGGGCGATTGAGCTTTTACAAATTTCGGGGCTTTTGAATCTCAATATTGATGCCATTCAAGAAGTCAATGAAAACAGCTCACTCATTTATTACGTTGGTGATATCGAATCACCAGTTACACGAGCATATCCAAATAAGCACCTTGTTGGTTTGCTTGGCGACTTCGTCACTCTGCACTTTTGGAATGATTTTTTCCCAGGCACGGCCGAAGGGATGTCCACTTGGTTCACTGACCCATCTATTCAAGAATCGGTTGCTAATCCAATCACAGTAACACCCCCCTATTTAGATGCTGCCGGTCAGGGCGAAATCATGACGATGTTCTATCCACTCTGGGATTATGAAACCAATCAATTTGCTGGTGCAGTCGGCACTGATTTGCTGCTAAGCCCCATCATCGAAGATGTCTTATCGGTCCACGTAGCTGAATCGGGATTTGGCTTTTTGATGAACGGAAGCGGTGAGATTATTGCAATGCCCCAAGAAGGGCTCTCACTATTTGAAGTGAACTTAGAGCCTGTCGAAGTAGGTGGTTTAACCTATTACAACGGCCGTTTAAATGAATCAACCAATACGGCCGTTCAATCTTTGGCCAACTTCATCATTGGCCAACCGGACGGTGTTTTTGATTTACACCTTAACGGCAACGAAGCCACATCAGAATTAACCGGCCACTTCATTTCATTCGCTAGCTTGCCCCCACTCTCAAATAGCACCTATCAATCGGATGAGTGGCGTATTGTCATCGTTGTACCTGAAGCCGAAATTTTTGCAGAGCTCATTGAAACCCAAAATCAAATTACGGCAACAGGTAATCAAAATATTTTGTATGGCGTTGGCGCACTGGTGGGATTTTTAATCTTAGCAACGTTAATTTCTACTCGCTTCTCACAAAATATCACCACCGATTTGCGAACATTGGTACAGGCTGCCGACAAAATCTCTGAGCACGACTTTGACGTCTCTTTTGATATTCAAAGCCAAGATGAATTGGGCCAGCTTGGCAATGCATTTGCCATCATGTCTCATGAGATTAAAGATTACACCGAAAACCTCGAAACGAAGGTAGAAAATCGCACTTACGACCTTCAAAAAGCAAATGACGAAATTAAAAAGCTCAATGCTCAACTGCGCGATGAAAACGGCCGTTTATCTGCCGAACTTGAAGTAGCACAGCAGCTACAACAAATGGTGCCCCCATCCGACGAAGAGACTGCCTCCGTCAAAGACCTCGATATTGCTGGGTATATGAAACCAGCCGATGAGGTAGGCGGTGACTATTACGATGTCTTGCAGGTGGGCGAATCGATTTACTTGGGTATTGGTGATGTAACCGGACACGGCTTATCGTCAGGTGTTGTGATGCTAATGGCCCAAACGGCTTATCTGACCCTCTCCCAAACGGGTGAAACAGATTTGCAAAAAATCCTATCGACGATGAACCAGGTTTTGTATCAAAACATCATCCGCATTCAGGAAAACAAAAACTTGACCCTTTCTTTGATTCAATACAAAGACCAAAAGTTCAATTTGGTTGGGCAGCATGAAACGGTCATTCTGTGTCGGGCCACAGGGGATATTGAAATTATCGACACGATGGACCTCGGCTTCCCTGTTGGCATTGAAGAAGACATTGAAGATTTTATAGGCAGTGAACAGCTTGAGCTTAATCCGGACGATGTGATGTTGCTCTACACCGACGGGATTACAGAAGCTGAAAATACAGACCAAGAAATGTTTGGCATTGAAAAATTAACGGAATCGCTTGTGCGCAATCATAAAAATGGAGCCCGCATTATCCGCGACGAAATTATGAGTGACGTGTATGGCTTCATCGGGGATGCCACGATTCATGATGACATTTCGATGCTGGTTATCAAACAAAAATAGGAGCGCACTGTGACAGTTAAAACAATGGAAAACACGGCCGTATTTGGCCATTGGACCGACTATCCAGATTCTCAATTTAATCACCCCAACATCTTTCACAATGAGATGATTGTGGACGCCCATCAGTTTATCAACTATTGGCGGCGGTGTAGTCTAAGCTCTGTGTTTTGGTCACAGTACACAGCGCTTTTTATCCCACCTACCGTGGCGGAAGGTTGGCTCAATCGGAATGCCGTTGAGTCTGTATTGGCTTATCTACTAAACGAACTACTTGAAAACTGTGCCAAATTTAGCAGCGGGCCTGAACTCAAAGTCGCCTATCAATCGTGGATCGGCCGTGACAAGATGATCTTCCAAGTCACGAATCACGTTACCCCAGACCAACAAGCCTCATTTGAATCCTTTATCACTGAGCTTTTGGAAAGCGATACGGATGAGCTGTACTTCCAACGGCTTGAAGAAAACCTCGAGAACGAAAGTTCAGGCTCTGGTCTTGGATTCCTAACGCTTATCAATGATTATGGCATTCAATTTGGCTTTAAATTTGAAACAATCAACCCTGATTCTGTTCAGGTTAATGTACAAGCGCATCTTAGCTTGAAGGAGATTTAATTCGCATGTCTGTAGAAATGGTTAAAGAAGATGAATATCTTGTTGAATATAACAGCGGTACCCAAAATGTTCGTTTTGATGGCACCATTCGCCTCCGGACGACGGATGAATATGCCCCGATTACGGCGTTATTGAACAAAGCCCACGATTCAGTCAGCGCAACCGAAACGGTCTGCCTTGATTTTTCGCAGCTCCGCTTTTTGAACAGCTCTGGCATCAATGCAATTAGTCGCTTTGTCATTTCTGCCCGCAAACAAGCCAAAATCAATCTCAAGGTGATTGGCAATCAAGAAATTTACTGGCAACAGAAGTCACTGAAAAATTTAAAGCGTCTTTGGAATGATGTTGAAATCGCGATTATTTAATTTCAAACACCAAAACATCGTAAGTCTTTACCCAGCGTTTTGGATTCAGAGATTTTCTTGAAGACTTATGATGTTTACCATTCTTTAACTGTATGGAACAGATCAAATCCGCACCAAAAAACGGCCGTAAATCCAAACGCCCTACTTTGCGTGACCGCATCGCTGAACTTGAAAGCGAGTTGAGCGATCTCCAGATTTTGTATGAAACCACCATGGAGCACGGCACCGAGCTGGAAAATGAACTCATCACGCAAAATGAACGCATGGAGACGCTGCAAAAGAAGATGCGTCGGTATCTCTCCCCGCAGCTGTTTCAAGCGTTGGTAGGCGGATACGGAGGTGAAAACACGGCCATTCACAGTCGCACCAAGCTCACCGTCTATTTTTCAGACATTGTGGGCTTTTCTGATCTCACAGATTCAACCGAGCCTGAACTGTTATCCGCTGTGCTCAACAGCTACTTGACACAAATGTCACGAATCGCTCTCAAATATGGCGGCACAGTCGACAAGTTTGTGGGGGATGCTGTCATGGTTTTCTTCGGCGCACCCGAGCCGATGGACGACACGCAACAGGCTCAAAACTGTGTTCGTATGGCGCTTGAAATGCGGGAAGCGCTGTACAAGCTGCAGGTGGATTGGAAGCAAAAGGGTATCACCCAAAACCTGCGCATTCGAGCGGGCATCAACACGGGTATCTGCACGGTAGGCAACTTTGGTAGTGAAGAACGAATGGATTACACCATCATTGGGAATCAAGTGAACTTGGCTTCCCGACTAGAAACGGCCGCTCCTCCCGAAAAGATTTATATCTCGAGTGCAACGTATGCACTGGTTGAAGATTTAGTAGATGCCAATTTTGTAGGTCCGATTTTGGTCAAAGGGTTTCATCAACCGATCGAGGTATGGGAATTGATTGGATTGGCTGAACACAAAACGGCCGTTTCCAGCTACCTCCATATCCAAGACGACACTCTCCACCTCAATGCACTCGACCTCGATCTCACCCAACTCACCGACAGCGAACGCAAAACCATTCAGAAAGCCCTCACCCGCGCCATGGTCCACCTCGCCAAGAAAAACGACTAGCAAGCTTTATCTAGCATGCCACCCAATCACCCCATCACCTTTTCACCCCGTCACCCATTCACTATCATCCATTTCTCAAACTCAACCCGCCAACTCTCAGGCAATGGAATTTTCTTCAGCGATTGATAGCTATACGGCACATGACTATGATTGGTAATCGCCGCTAAACGTTGATGTTTTTGGCTAAACATGTGAAGCTGTATAAAAAAGCGATCTTCTCGAATTTCAGACACCTTGGCCCCAATCAGTAAAGTATCGGGATAGGTCACAGGGAAAATATATTTACAATCCTGCCACGCTAGGATGATGCCATCCCCATCTGTACCAGACCAACTGTTTTCATCCATTTGATCCATAAAGGCAATGCGCACCGTTTCTGCATAACGTAAATAGGCCACATTGTTGACATGTTGGGCTGAATCCATCTCTCCCCAGCGCACGTTGATTGCCATTTGATAGGGGAATTGAGCTAACTGTTCGTCTATTTCATTCATGGGCTCAATTTTAGACCATCGCAATCATGTCGGCACAGTGTATAATTACGCTCTAGTCATCTTGAGCGAAGCGTCCTTAATACGTTTATTGAATTAACGTATTGCTAGCGAAGTCGAAAGATCGCTGTAGCTTTTCAACAATCACATTTTTATTTGGCAAACCATGTTTTTTACCAATTGAATCAAAAAAAGACGTGTTGTCACAGCGATTTCTCGTTGCTAATGTGCACTATTAAAGAATTTATTTGACCCGCTTCCCTCAAAATGACCATTAACTCAAAAATAGGCTAATAAAAGTATGTCACAACTATCAAACCGCCCTCCCAAGGGCACGGCCGATTGGTGGCCAGACGAATTTGCAGTAAGAAATTACATATTCCAAAATTGGCGTCGCGATAATCGTCAATTTGGGTATGAAGAATATATGACCCCTATCCTCGAGATGGCCGACATTTACCGCGCCAAATCGGGTGAAGATGTCGGGGGCAAAGAGCTCATGACGATGGTTGATAGAGGCGGGCGTGAAATGGCGATTCGACCAGAAATGACCCCTTCCGTCACGCGCATGGTGTCTCGCTTTTATAAACAGGCGCCTAAACCACTTCGTCTCTTCTCAATTGCTAATTACTTCCGCAATGAACGCCCTCAGCGGGGGCGCAACCGCGAGTTTTGGCAGCTTAATTCTGATATTTTTGGCTCCAATTCACTCAACGCCGATTTAGAGGTGTTGCAATTGGCGCTTGAGCTGATGCTGTCTTTCAATCCGCCTGCTGGCTCGTTCAACCTTAACGTGAACCACCGCAAGCTGATCGATGCGATCCTCAGTGAAGCCGCTCAAGTACCCGACGAACTCCGCACACAAACGGTGCGCATCTTGGATAAGTTTGAAAAGCTTCCCCCTGAAAAGTTTGCAGAGCAGCTGGCTGAGTTAGGCTTACCAAGCGGTACGGCCGTTGCGCTGACCACTTTCATGAATTGCAAAACGGCTGAGCAACTTATTCAAAGCTTCCCAATGCTTGAATCCAATGATGGGTATCAAGAAATCAACAGCTTGCTCACCAGCCTTGGGCAAAATGGATACAGCGATTGGGTTGTCTTCAATCCCAGCATCATTCGTGGGTTTGATTATTACGACGGCATGGTGTTTGAGGTGTTTGATAACCACCCAGACAACAATCGCGCCCTCTTTGGTGGCGGACGTTACAACGGGCTTGGCAGCATCTTTGGGGCGAAAGACCTTCCCGGCGTCGGGTTTGCCCCTGGTGATGAAACGATGAAGCTCTTTTTGGAAGCGTGGGATTTGATCCCAGAACGGCCGTTTACCTACAAAACGATCTTCTTCCCACTTCTCGACCCAGAGCTCTATCAATCTGCCCTTGGCATTGTGCGTCAGCTACGTCAAGCGGGGTTGAATGTCGAACAGGGCATCGAAAAGCAATCGTTCAAGCAAGCCTTCAAATACGCCGACAACAAAACGTTTGATTTCATCATTTTGTATGGCTCAAACGAAGCTGAGCAAGGGGTTGTGGCCCTCAAAGATTTAGCAACCGGGGATCAACAGCAGCTCTCAATCGAAGATTTAATTTCAACATTATCTGCTTAGTACAGATTCAGACCCGAAGGGTTTTTGAAACCCTTCGGGTGTAATAATAAATATTTACCACAACCCAATCGGGCCAACTAATGAAATCTCCTCGCCTTTCTAACAAATAAAAATGCAGACAAAACGCTCCATAAAAGCCCTACCCACACAAGGAATTGATTTTGAGCCCTGGTCAACGTACTACTAAGTGCAATAGCATTTAAATCTTCATGATTCGAAGAAAAACCAGTATGCACCAAGGAGATACCCCAACTTAATTTTCTCCACTGCCAAGACAACCCAACTGATAAGTTCACAACTTCATCATCTGTAAAGGTGACTGTGCCATTAAAAACATCTAGATTTTCATTAAATTGAGGAAATTCCCATTCCAGTGGCCGATTCCGAAAGACATAATATCCCTCCACTCTATCTTCATCTGGACTATCAATGAGATAGGTAAATGCCTCATCCACATTCCCATCACTCCATTCTTTCATAAATGATTCAACAACTTCCTCTTGTGCAACCATGGTTCCCGGTGCAAAAGCTAAAGAAGTTGCGGCAACAACCATAACTCCAAAAAACTGGGATATCATAATTGGAATAAACTTTGACAGCCCTTTTTTTCTTTTTTCCTCGCTACTTTTCTGCCAATATTCTGATTTCAGGAGCAAACGATAGGCAATAAAAATGCTTGCCGGAAACATCATGACTGCAATGAAGCTGATTGTGTAGTGCAAAATATTATCCCATCTTTGTGAACAGTGTTATTTATAATACTCTTAACGAAGGAGTTTCTATTTTTACGAAAAATCGGATTATTTAGAAAGATTTTTAGCAGGTGAGTGTTGCCTAAATAGGCGAGATTATGGGGATATTGATCAGGGGAAATCTATGAACCCTCCGGGAGGTTTAGGAATGTGACTTACGCCGTTAATGAATCCTCCCAGAGGGTCATTTATAATTAAAAGTTTGGTTGGCGTTTTTCGAAGAAGGCCATCATCACTTCGCGAGCTTCGTCAGAGACAAGCTGTTCGCGGAAGATTTTGCCCTCTTCGCGGATAAACTCAACGGTTGTTGCTTGGTCCCCTTTGCGCAACAGCATCTTGGTCAATTTTAATGCCTCAGGCGGCTTTTGAGAGAGTGCAACTGCTTTTTGCCACGCCATCTCTTGCAACGATTCAGGGGCAAACACATCATTAACAATGCCAACCTTATGTGCTTTCTGAGCTGAGAACATTTCACCGAGCATGAGGAGTTCAGCAGCCCGTTGGCGTCCCATCATGCGAGGCAGCAAGTAGGATGATCCTGCTTCAGGCACAACTGCCAAATTGACAAAGG
>JANQSK010001160.1 GCA_028284105.1 Anaerolineae bacterium | reverse complement strand
TTGGAATGCGTGCATTCGGAATTCAACCGACAGCCGTCCAAGTTGGATTTTTGTTTTGCGCGGCAGCATTAAGTGTCACGGCCCCGTCAGCACCAGGAGGTATTGGTGTTTTTCATCTTGGTGTAACAGGTGCAATGCTAGCAATGGGTCAATCAAATGAACACGCCACAGCATTGGCTGTGGTTTATCATGCAATTAACCTTCTCACAATGGTAGTCTTAGGAATTATTGGCTTGTCAAGGCTCAACACAACCTTTGCTCAGGTTATCAATTCTGCTCGTGCCTTTAGTAACCGAAAGTCGGCGTAAGAAAACTTTAAAGCAACAGTGTATAAATAGTTAGAAGAAGCAAATCATTTTTACCAATAAACTTATGAAAATACTTGAAGTCTTAACCTACTATCGCCCTTGGGTCAGCGGTCTCACTATCTATGTTGAAAGACTCAGTCGCACGTTGGCAGCTCAAGGTCATGATGTCACTGTGCTTACGTCACAATACGACTCCGATTTACCCCAATACGACGTAATTGATGGTGTGAAGATCGTTCGGATTCCCGTTGCTGCCCGAGTGAGCAAAGGGGTACTCATGCCAGGGTTTGGTCCAATGGCTTGGAAATTAGCACGTGAAACGGATGTGATACATCTTCACCTCCCTCAATTTGATGCTCCTGGGGTTGCTATGCGCGGGCGCATTTTAAACAAACCTGTTGTTCTCACTTACCATTGTGACCTTCAATTGCCAAGTGGGGCATTTAATCGCATGGTTGATAAAGTCGTTTTGGGTATGAATCGCCTTGCAGGAGAATTAGCCGATGCTGTGGTGACCTATACGCGAGATTATGGCACCCACTCCCCATATCTTTCAAAGTATTTGGGAGAAAAGCTATACATTGTGCCTCCACCAGTGGAATTAGCTGATAGCAGCGAAAAAGATGTGCAGCAGTTTAAAGCGAAATACAATCTTGAAGGAAAGAAAGTCATTGGAATCGCTGCCAGATTAGCCACAGAAAAGGGTGTGGAAGTACTTCTTAATGCCCTGCCACAAGTTTTAGAAAAACACCCAGATGCAGTTGTGCTTCATGCAGGCCCTTATGAAAATATTATTGGCGAAGAAGGATATGCAGCAAGGTTAGCCCCCTTATTTGAGAAGTATCGTGGAATTTACCATCTTCTTGGCAATCTTGAAGGAGCTGAGTTAACTGCGTTTTATAAAAACCTCGATCTACTCACAGTCTGCAGTTTAAACAGCACGGAAAGCTTTGGCTTAGTACAAATTGAAGCCATGAACAATGGCGTTCCTGTTGCCGCATGTGGCCTTCCAGGTGTGCGGCAACCTGTTACAATGACAGGTATGGGTGAAGTTTCAGGTATTGGAGACCATTTAGCACTTGCTCAATCTATCAATAATATTTTGGACAACAAAACCAGCTATGTAAAAGATGCTACTTTGATCCAAAACAGTTTCAGCCCCACCCAAACGGCTAACGAGTACATGAAGCTTTTTAGAAACCTTCAACAAAATTTACATGAAACTCGTGCACTTGAGCCAGATGCTTATGACAGATTGCGGGCTATGCGTGATGGCTCGCCACTTATTTAGTAAAACATTGAACATTTTTGTGAAAACCAAACAGGATTTTGAAGAAGAAATAGCTAAATTTTGGTTTTCACCGAGTCAATTTCATATTTCTGAACTGTTTTATTTGGAGATATTTTTAAAATTGACATAGCGCTTCTATGACAGAAATAGCACCACTTCCCGTAAACGACACTGATGACCTTCTTTGGAAACATCTCAAAACTATTCCAGCTTTTCGCGGCATTCTTCGAGCAGTCGAAGCACGCTTCTATCAGCAGATAGAAATGCCTCATCCGATTTTAGATGTAGGGTGTGGTGATGGACACTTTGCTCAGGTAACTTTTGATAAGCAAATCGATGTCGGCATCGATCCCTGGTGGGGGCCACTCCAACACTCGAAAAAGAATAATACGTACGGATTGTTGCTCCAAAGTATGGGTAATGAACTCCCCTTCCCTGATGAGCATTTTGCAAGCGCCCTAAGCAACTCTGTTTTGGAACATATTCCAGAAATCCAAAGCGTATTAAATGAAACAAGCCGAGTCTTAAAGAAAAACGGCCGTTTTGTGATCACCATGCCTTGCAACTACTTTAACGACTATCTAGGTGGTGTTTCTTGGTTCCGTAGAATCGGTGCAGATGGGTTAGCAGATAGATACGAAGCATTCGCTACGCGGATCACTCGCCACGTTCATGTGAATGAGCCTGATGTATGGGCGGATCGTTTGGCAAAAGCCGGCATGGAAATTGAGCAGTGGCAATATTACTTTTCCCCCGATGCCGTGCGTGCTTTAGAAATTGGACATATTCAAGGTGTGCCTTCGGCAATCATGCGAGCTTTGACTGGCCATTGGATTATTGCACCGTGGGAAGAGAGTTTAGCCAGAACGGAAAGATGGCTACGGCCGTATTATGAAGAAGAAACGGCCGTTTCTGAAGGCGCTTACATTTTCATCGTTGCAAAAAAGGTTGCCAATCATCCCATAGAAGCACCGTTACCTGAGCCCAAACCCTTTCCAATCTCTCAGCTTATGCAAGCAGAGTCAGCCCGGCTCGCAAGCAAAAATCCAACAATTGACCCAGATTCCTATGCGTCTGACTTGGTTACCAATGAAAACACAGCAGCTTTTATTGAAGATACGGCCGTTGCGACACCTGTAAGCATCCCCCAAGCAGAAGAAAAATCATCTGCTGAAAGGGGTAGCTTATTCAACTATTCAATCATTGTAGCTAGCCTCTTTTTAGCAGCTATCGGTCAGCTTGTTATTTCAGGCTCACCAGATGTTGCAGGACGGGGTATCGGTTGGTTTGCACTTTCAGGATTGGCGTTATTTTTAATTGGCTTTCAACAAGGCTACTTTTCATTGCCATCGTTCCCAACTTTTTCTTTGCCAAAAGTTGAAGCAATTCCTCGACAGCGGTGGCTCATATTGCCTGCTCTGATGTTATCGCTTTTTGCTCAAAGTATTGCAAACGGGGACGTACCAAGACCCTTTTTTGCATTCTTATTCTGGTTTTCAGCCATTGGCTTGGGTATTTTTGCCTTAAGGCGCACTGGTCAGGATATTCCAGTTGAAGAGGATTTATCTGAGGAGCCTGTAGAAAATAACACGACTTGGTATTATGCCTTGCTCTTTTTCGGGATAGCGTTCTCACTCCGCATTTTTGACTTAACAACGCATCCCTTTATGCTTAATGGCATTGAAGCCAGTTTAGGCTTAGACGCAATCAACGTCATTCAGGGAAGCTTTAGCAATCCATTTGGGGTTGGTTGGTTGACAAATCCGGCCTTACCCACATTTATCTCCTCAATTCCCATTCGCATTTTTGGTCCAACGACCTTTTCAGCCAGAATCTTGTCCCCATTTATTGGCGCATTAACAGTAACGGCCGTTTTTCTGATTGCAAAGCAGTTGTGGAATGATACCGTAGGCATAATC
>JANQSK010001153.1 GCA_028284105.1 Anaerolineae bacterium | reverse complement strand
GATTATGGGAAGAAGCTATAAAATCATAAAAATCACCACCAACTTGTCGAGCAGCACCATATACCGTCGCAAACTGCCATCCTTCAATTTGGGGGTTCTTATTGGGTAAAAGATTGAGCTGGATTTTCCGCCCAATATTCAATTCCTCTTCCATCCGCTGGCGCTTGATCTCTTCATCAATCAACCGGCGAAGGCGCGTAGACATGATGCGCATGACATCCACACCGAATCGCGGATATTGGCTAGCCAGTTGACCAAAAAGCTGTTCGTCAATTTTTACGATTTTGCAATCTTTGGATACGGTTGCGTCAGCACTGCGAGGGAATGAATCAACGAGGGCCATTTCTCCAAATATGGCTCCGGTCTTTAAGCGATCAAGCACATGGTGAGACTTTGAGATTAGAATCTCACCTTCAAGTACAATAAACATCTCCTTACCGGTGTCCCCCTCTCGAAAGAGAACGTGCCCAGCAGGATAAGTTTCATGAAGATGATGAAGTTGGGATACGTCTAACTGCTCAGTTGTCATTAAGCAAAGCTACTGATGGCGGCCTGGCGATCGTCAAATTGAGTGAATAAATTATCAAATCCAGTCATTTTTAATGTTTTCGCCACCCGGGGTTGCGGAGAAAGCAGCTTGCAATTGTTAGCCACTGTATCAGCACTTGAAACATCATCACTCATTGAGCGAAGTGCTTGCCATCCTTGTTCAGGATTTGGGGGTGTTTCGCCTCTCATAATAAGTGCAACGCTGTGCAAAGAAACTAAGCCAGAACTGGCCATAAACGGCATTTCGCTTAAATCTAAAATTAGATTTTTATGCCCAGCATTATATAAATTTTGCACCTTTTCAATTACTTCAAGGTAACATGAAGCATCTAACTCTCCGATGAGTTTGAGAATAGTGATAGGGGTGTTGCCTGCTACTTGTTCAACTTGATACTCCATGAGAGCCTCCTTTGGTCATTATCAACTTGTTTTTACCATCTGCTGTTCTTTGATATTCGAAATGGTCAACAAATTCTTGAATCATCAATATGCCTAAACCGCCCGGTGTTCGTTGTATGGGGTGTACCGATAAGTCTGGTGCATCCGCTTGTGTGGGATCAAAAAACGATGCAGAATCTAGAAGAGTGACTGTTATTGAGTCTTGCTCTTTTGAAACAACAATTTCAATCTCCCCGCTATTTTCACCATATCCATGAACGATGATATTAGTGGTTGCTTCGTTGGCTGCAATGATGAGATCTGCAATCGTCTCACCGTCTCCACCAAGTTCTTGACCAGCCTTTTCGATGAATTGTCGCATTTCAGCAAGCTCATCAAGCGAAACGGCCGTAAATATAAAACGCTTTTCACCCATTGATTATTTAAAATGAATTTTTCGCTTTATCAGCATCATCAAAAATTTCTAAAAACATATCAAAGCCACCAATTGATAGTGCTTTTAAACTGTTTTTTGAAGGATTTAATAATTTGAGATGTGGGGATTTATAGTCGCCTTTGGCAATTCCTTTATGAATCTCTTGGGAATCATCTTGTAACTGACTTTCAAGCTTTTCATAAATCGAATAAATTGCACGCAGACCCGTACTGCTAATAAATGGGACGCTTGTTAAATCAATCAAAATGTATTCTGTCCCAGCGTCAATAATATCAGTTGCGACCTTAACGATGGCTTCTTGCTCAGAAAAATCACCTTCTAGACGTAATTGGGTGATTGGCACTCGCCCTTCCAACTGTGAAACGTATATTTCCATTCCTGTTCCTTCTCTATCTCTTGTCCGTGGTAGGTACATTTTATTGTAAATCACTCCTGAGTATTTGAAAAAAAATAAACCATTCTTTTTACAGAATACCCCTTCTTCGTTATATTATCGTGACACAACAGGGAAAGGACCTTACATGGCTGAAACGGAAGCGCTTGAATCAGAGAAATTAGACATCAAAAAGATATTACCAATTATTTTCATCGTTTTTGTGGACTTAATGGGTTTAACCATCATCATCCCCATCATCCCCTATTACACACTTTCATTTAACGCTCCCCCAGTCATGATTGGCTTAGTTAGTTCTGCGTATCCATTAATGCAGCTTGTGGGTGGCCCTATTTTAAGTTCGCTATCTGATCGTTACGGCCGTAAACCTATTCTTGCCATTGCCCAAGTTGGTACCTTTTTGAGTCTCCTTACCTTAGGCTTTGCTAACGCCCTATGGATGATTATCGCTGCTCGATTACTGGACGGTATCACCGGCGCCAATCTCCCGACAGTGCAAGCGGCCATTTCCGACCAAACAACGGCCAAAACACGCAGTCAAGGGTTAGGATTAATTGGAGCAGCGTTTGGGGTTGGGTTTATTTTAGGCCCTGTCATCAGTGGCATTGCGTTGACCCTTTCTGGTAATAACTACAGTGCCCCTGCCTTTGTGGCTTCTGGTTTTGCATTCCTATCCATCATTTTGACCACATTCGTATTCCAAGAAACACTTCCGCCCGAAAAACGAGGCCAATCATCTGACAAAAATCGAGGCTTTTCAATTAATCGTTTAATCGAAGGCGTCCGCCAACCTGTGATTGGTGTTTTGTTTGTATTGATTTTCTTTCAACAGCTTGTGTTTTTCGCTTTCCAAATTATGTTCGCTCCCTTCTCCCTTAATCGGCTCGGCCTAAACTCCGTGGGGAATACGATAGTCTTTGTCCTCGTCGGTGTCATTTCGGTGATTGTACAAGGTGGATTAATTGGAAAATTGACGACGCGATTTGGCGAGAGAAATCTATTGATTTATGGACTAGGCATTTTGGCCGCCGGTCTATTGCTTCTTGGGTTCACCCCTCAGCAAGCTGTGCCTTGGTATACTGAAGAGGCCATTATTAC
>JANQSK010001072.1 GCA_028284105.1 Anaerolineae bacterium | reverse complement strand
GCCCTGCTCATCGTGAACCGTTGAAAATCCCGCCAAGCGGTATGAAGGCAACTCACCGGTAAAGATGGAATTGCTTTCCATCAGGTCGGCTGGAGAATCGCTCAGCATAACACTCAAGAAAGTTTTGTCTTCAAAATAAGATACTCCTAAGGAGTACATAAAGGCTTGGTATTCTGCACGTTCGGCTAAGGAAGATTCGTTTGTGTGGCTGAAAACGGCCGTTTCAGCAGGGGCTGAAGCCTGTGCCAAAATAAGCGTTTCATTGCTGGTGACCACGCGATTTAATGCAGCTGTTGGAATGGTGGGGCTGTTTGGATTTTCGGCCGTGGCATAATCATCACGCAATTGGTAAATGGCCGCATCTTCACCCACTTTATCAGATTGATAACCCAAAAAGAGCAACGCCCAAGCGATGCTTTCCATATCATTACTGTGCCTCATGACAGTGATTTGATCCTGCCCTTGGCCTGCAGTAAGGAAAGTTTTGCTGCCAAATAGGTCAAAACCATAGTCACGAAACATGCTTTCTGTTTCTAGATCAACCTGCAACAGTGGGGCTGGCGGATATAGATGTGGACTGAGATAAAGGTCGGCTAAATCATGATCTTCAAGCTCGCTTAGCGTGGAGATGGGTTTTAGCTCAGATGCAATGCGCCACGCTTCATAATTCCCAAAAGTCAAAAATTGCCTGTGTTCAGTACTGTCCGGTATGTAACGCAAGAGTGCCTGGAATTCTTCTGCTTGTGGAGGAAGCTCATTTGTACAGGCAGGCAAAATAGTAAAAAGAAGAAGGAGGAGGATATATTTTTTCATTGCTTATGTTCGGATCTTAATCTTGTTCGATTTACTTTATGCGTTCTCCAAAACCAATTTCATTCTGTATTGCTGATGAATTATGTACTTACTTGTTATTCTAATTGTTCACTTAGACGCCTAACCGGCCAAGTTCGAATCATATAAATCCAAAATGGGATGGAAAGTGCAAAAATAATCCATGTGGTCATGAATGGCATTTCAAAATTTAGATTTAGCCAGGCATGAAAGGTGACTGCGACAATGACTGAAAGCGTTCGCTCTACTGCAATCCCAATGATAAACGTTGTGCCAATTAGCAATAATAGAAGAAAAAGAGCCAGTAATATGCGGCCTGCTATGGTCGCATCTGGATTTTGATATAGTCTACTGATGGCATGCCAAAGTTCCCACATTGTGCCTAATAACAAAAATCGAGGCGTAAATTTAAGTGGACGAAGGGCATCTTGTAAAAAGCCCCGCCATCCCAATTCTTCCCCAAAAATATTAACAAAGACGGCAAGGATATATAGCATCCACTCGCCGATAAAAGCACCTTCTAAGAAGTCAGGAAGTGATTCTTGAAATACGGCTGTTGCAATGGCCCAAACAATTAGCGGAATAAAGAAAAACATCAAACTATATCCAATGGATCCACCAAAAATTGAAATTGTTCTTTTATGCTGTGAACGGAACAAGAAAAAGACAATTAAAGCTGCAATGCCAGGGCCCCACATGTATGAAGATGGGAGAAAAAATAATGGAATAGGTAAAGATAACAAAGCGTCAGGATTTACCGCTCGCATGTAGAAAAAAGGCCAAGCAATGGCGCAAGCGATGATGTAAAAGATGATGACGGCTTTCCAATTTACGCGCGTTTCAGACATTTATTTCCTCCTATTTATAACGTGACTTAATTCATACGCTTCGTGGGCTAAATCAAGTAAATACTGAGTGACTTTGACCCATTGTGGCTGCATCTCGTGTAACGGCCGTTGCCACCAAGCTGACCACTTCTCAACATAGTCAGCATCGACTGTTCCTCTTAGCCAAAAAAGGCCAGGAATGAGCCATCGCAACACTGAAGAGGCGGTGAAACCTAGCCGAACCAACTGTTTATCCCCTTGCCAGCCTGCCTCGCGTAAACCTAAAACGTACCCCTCAAAAAGCATATTCCCAAATTCAACTGCATCATTAGCGTTTACACGGAACCAAATCATGCTGGCTGGAACAACGCCACCAAGCTCTTCCCCAATCGCACCATATCCGATTTTGTCCCAATCAAGAAGGACTGTGTTGGATTGTTGGGCAATCAAATTAGGCCGATATGCATCAAGATGGAGCACCGTTTGAGGAAGAGCTGCAAGTGCCTTCAATAGTATGTTCTGATTTTGCCAGATCTTTAGCAATGGGTCGCGAGTTTCGATTGGCAGATGCGCCTTGACAAGTGGATGTTGCCATGTTGCGTCATTAGCAATGAGGTTGGGTATATCCGTATATTGTTGTATCCAATGGGGTAGCCAATTTTTGCTCAGCCACGGTTCTGACGGAAGCTGTTCTTTTTGCAAATACGCCCCATTAAATTGCCCTAAATGTTGCCCGACCTCTTTGAAGTGGGAAAGGGGCCATTCTGCTTCCAGTGAATCA
>JANQSK010001088.1 GCA_028284105.1 Anaerolineae bacterium | reverse complement strand
CAAGCAGCGATGTTGAGGCGATTAGAAATGCAGTTGCCCAATCGACAACTGGTCAGCCTCAAGCTGAAACCATTGAACAAGGGACTTAGCCAAATGATGTTGCTAAATCTGTATCCAGATTAAGATGGTATTTTGCTGCCACATACCATATCGATAAAGTCATAGTGACCAACAAGATGAGCCCCGGCAATATTAGAAAAAACGCACCAATTGTTGTGAGAATAATGGTGGCAATAAGCAGTAGCCAAATTGTGGCAATTAGATTTATTGTTAAATGACGATGCTTTGCCATTATTTTGAGAACGCCAGAAGGATCGAGCAGCCCTTCACCTGTTAAGGCAAAACGGACGCCAATCACGTGAAAGGCGACGATAATGAAGGCGAATAAAAGGGCTGAGATCGTGAGCATTCCGAGAGTTGCTGGATTAAGCGTGGGCGGACTCAACTCAAAGCCTCCTTCAAATTGGGCGAAAATTGAGCGCAATCGCCAAATGATGAAAAAGATAATGCCAATCCCGAATAGTCGTCCGAGCTGATTGAAGAGCGGTTGGAGAGACGGCCGTTTTTTCAAAATCAGACTACTCCCACCCATCAATAAAATCATCACAACTGGCAATATGGCGGCTGGTGCTCCATTGGCACTTTCTGTGGATGGCGTGCTGGTTGTCGTAAACGCGAGCAAGACCGTAATGAAAATTGGAAAACAGTAAATAATGCCAGCCCCCGCCATTTTTAGCCCATCTAGCAGAGTTTGACCTATTCTGAGCACAGGCAAATCTGCCTGCTGCTTAGAAACTGCTCGAGCAACCTCCTGCCCATAGCCAATCAAAATGATTTGACCCACAACTGGAATCAGTTGAAGAAGTGCTAATGGGAGCAAGCGTCTCAAAGCGTGCTGGCTTTGCCACGGATACCGTGTGGCCTGAATGAGTTGATTCACACAGCCTCCGTTTTGTTTGATTGAGGCTGACACCAAGCCACATAGTCTGCAAGCTCTTCATGTAGTGCATCCCCGTCAATCCCTAATTCTTCCAATGAGTAATTCACGGTGTAATTCTTTCGTTCTCTTGGTGGATGTTCGCGAGGAACATGGGCCGGCAGTTGATCTTGGTTGAAGCACTGTTTGTAAACGGCCGTCATCGTCCCTTCAAGATCCGCTACAAAATCGGCAAAGCGCACGACGCATCGTGTAGCACCCTCTTTTTGTGAAAACCACGCTTGCTCAATTTGACAATATTCGGCTTCCGATTGGCGTAGAGAAGCTGCTAGCCATGCCCACGGGGGCGGGCCAACCGCTGGATCGCTGGGATTAACTCGCAAATAGTTAATCCCACTTTGGAGTCGGCTGGCTGGTTCTCGAATAATGGTGATAAATGTGGCGTCGGAAAAATGATTTTCAAGGGCTTGGGCGGCATTGAGAAAATGCCCTTTGATAAAGAGGCGAGATTGTAAATTGGAACGGCCGTTGCCACTGAATAGAAAATGTTTTCGTCCGATGCGATCAATCAATTGCACCGCATCATGATTTAAATTAGATGCATCTTGATCTGTAAATTTTGCAAAATTAAACTCTTGGGCTGAAATCTCGGGACCCAAATAAAATGCTAACGTATTCATGTGCCCATTCAATAGTGCCCCATCAAATGTATCGGATTTAAATGGATCAAATTCATGCCGTTCAAGGAGTTCTGGTGGCATCATAGACGCAAGTCGCTCTCGCACTTTTTCTGGTGTCATAAATCGGCCGACTGTTTTGGAGATCAAATACCATAGCCATAAATACGGAAACATGCTTTGAACAAGATTTGGTGCGGTCACAGTTGGGTCTTCCTCAATGTAGCGGGACATTTGGGTGCTACCGCTTCTGCCACCGCTAATCAAAAAAATCGGTTGAACAATTTGTAAGGAATCCAGCGTTTTCCCATAAAGCATTTCATCAATAAACCAAGCTAGCCCCAAAAATGGAGTTGACATAAACTTGCGAATGATACTAAGCGTGAGCCAAATTCGTGCCTGCCACGATAGTCCTAGTGTCATTGGATCAGCTTCCCAAGCCATTTTCAAATAGCGCTTTGTTTGTGAACCGTATGGTACGGTAGGAGGCTTTTTCCAGATGAGCGTTCCTAATAAATAAAATGGCCATAAGAGCAAGGACAGAATCGAAATGAGAAGCGTCTGGATTGTTTTAACAAGAAGAATAACAATGGAAGGCTTTGCTTGTTTTTCCTCAAGAATTGATTGGGATGTGTTCATAAAACGCCTTTTTTAAAAAATAGAACGTATAAAATTAGGAAAACTTACAAGTGTACGGTTTCTATTCTAACAACTGTAAGTTAAATGTCAACTGTTTGGTTTTTAAATGGTATACTAGTCAAGAGGTACGCTCTATGGAAATCAATTTAGCTGAAGCCGCCCAAGACCCCCGAATCCGGCGCACACGGAATTTATTGCAGCGTTCATTGAGTACGCTACTAGAAAGCAAGTCATTCCCTGATATTTCTATTACGGATATTTGCCGGGAAGCAGATATTGCTCGGGTGACGTTTTACCAACATTATGATAGTAAAGAGGCGCTGCTTGTGGCTGGCGTTGCTGAATTCTTTGCCAGCATGTATCAGGCTGTTGATCAAGATGGTCTAACGTATTATTTTGAGACTGGGGAAATGGGAAAATTGCTATCCTCGACACAAATTAATGTGGCAGATCCATCACAGATCCGATTGGTGAAAGTGGCATTGACTCACACAGGCTCTGTTGTTCGTCAACTGGCCATAAACTCATTTTTAGAGTCATTTTCCAATCGTGAGACCGCCCTTAATGAGGATGAGGTTCAATTGATGGGGACATTTTATGTTGGTGGGGTACTTACGCTGTTAGAGCAGTTTTTGAATGGTCGAATGACTGTGTCTCCCGATGATTTTCAAGCGTCGACCCTTACTTTATTACGGGCGTTACGATTTGGGGTTATTGAAAAAGGAATACTGTCATCCGAAGACACAAATCAATAAAGTAACCATAATTAGTGCACCTATTGCGAAATGAATCAACAAGACAACGCAACTCGGAAATATGTTTTAGGTTTTTATTCCTTGCGCTTTGACTCGAGCGTCATTAATCGCATGCTGCAATATCTTGATATTGATTGCAGTACAAAAACAACTCGTGATTTACGAAGCCCAGAACAAATCGATGATGTGGATACCATTATGGCGCTTAATCCATCGATGGAAGGGGAGCAGCTTGAAGGATTTATTGATCATCTGTTTTCAGGCGGAACGGCCGTTATTCTTGTCTCGTGTGAACTGCAATCTTATCAAGGGACGGCCGCGCTGCTTGATCGGCTTGGCGTCTCTTTAACCCAAACAAGCTCAATAAACCAGTTTAGAATCAAATACACCAGCGATTACTTCATCCCGTACAAACAGAACAAGCGCGTTTTATTTAAAGCACCTGATCGAAAACCCTTCTCAACTTTCTCCTCAAAAACTGCTGATGAAGTTGAACGGATATGTCTTATCAAAAAATCAGGGTTCCTTTCAAGCCCGTGTATTGCGATGCAGGTGAAATTAGGCAGAGGTCGCGTCGTTTTGATGGACTCCTCAAGTCTCATTGAAGATCGAGCGGATATCGTTGGGCATATGCTCAAAACAGCGACAAAATCAAAGATGAGCAGCACCGACTCAGAGAATGAACAGATTCTTTTGCGACTTGCGAACGTGATGATGAATGCATTTGAGGTGTATGAAGAGATACCCATTTCACTGGTTCGAGCCAAAGCGGAATTGCCTGCATCGGTAAGCACCCTACAACTTTACGATATGATTGAGCAACTCATTCGTGAACGGATCGTGCTGGCCAAAATTCGAAATGACGTTGTTGTAAGACTTTAGTTATCCCCATTATTCTGTACCAAACACCAAAAACGATGAGCTTATTGTTTGCTATGTCACTGTCAAGCACATAGATGGTTTTGGCCTAGGGCGTGAGTCATTGTGTATTTGACCAAGAAAGCGTATGTTTTGGCAAACAACAAGCCTCTTGAGGAAACAAGATGAACACAACAATCCAGCCATCAACAAAAGTCAACAGAGATCTTAAACTGTATATCCCACTCCTTTTGCTCATTTTTGCCTTGGGATCGTCAACACGGATGACGACCAATCTGCCGTGGTGGGTTATTCAATACGCGGGTGACTTTCTCTGGGCGATGATGGTTTTCTTTTTGTACTGCCTTGTTTTTCGGTTAGAGACTGGCAAAGCTTTATTGATTGCATTAGTCACAACCTATCTCATTGAAATCACCCAACTTTTTCATCCTCCTTGGCTTGAAACCCTGCGTTCCTACAAGCTATTTGCCCTTATTTTTGGCTACTCTTTTTTATGGGTCGATATTTTGATTTACACGTTGGGGATTAGTCTTGGGGCACTCATTGATCGCTTAATCTTGATGCGACGCTGAGCCGAGCTTCATTTTTTCCTATTGTGTGTACAATAGCGCCAATGAACAAAAATGATATTTCCACCCTCATTCAGTTTAACTATTGGGCAAACGGCCGTATTCTCCAAACCTGTCAAAACCTCACCACTGAGCAATTCACCCAATCCCTTGAGCCAAACCCCGGTTGGGGTAGTCTGCGCGGTATTTTAGTACATACACTCGACACCGAATACGGGTGGCGCACCGTGCTACAAGCCATAGAAGACATCATTATGAACGAAGCTGACTTTCCTAATGTTGCATCTGTTGAAAAACGATGGCAAGAGGAACAAGCGGCATGGGTCCAGTTTGTTGACAGTTTAAGCGATGATCAGCTCAATCAAGGGTATGGCGTTGAGCCTGAGTCTGGACCAAAAGTGTGGCAAACCATCATGCATGTTGTCACGCATTCCATTCAGCATCGTGCCGAAGCGGCCTATATCTTGACAGGATATGGTCATTCACCCGGTGAATTAGATTTTGCAGTATTTATGAAGGACCGTGCAGCAAAATGATTGAGATAAAAATTGTCACACCAGATCGTATCGGTGATTTAGACACGCTATTTTGTAGCCATAAATTGGC
>JANQSK010001087.1 GCA_028284105.1 Anaerolineae bacterium | reverse complement strand
AACCCTTCAGCATACGCTTGCATCAACCCATATTCAATGCCGTTGTGAACCATTTTGACATAGTGCCCTGACCCGTTTGGTCCAACGTGCCCCCAGCCTTGGTCTTCTCCTGGTGCAAGCGTTTTGAGTGCAGGCGTAACGGCCGTTACCGCTTCATCACTCCCTCCAACCATCATGCTGTATCCTTCGGCCAATCCCCAAACGCCGCCGCTAGTGCCAACATCTGCCATTAACAAACCTTTTGCAGCAAGTTCTTCGCTTCGGCGCATGGTGTCTTTGTAGTTGCTATTGCCGCCATCGATGAGAATGTCACCTTTGCTTAGATGCTCTGAGACTTGGTTGATCACGGATTCGGTAATTTTTCCAGAGGGGACCATGACCCAAACAACGCTAGGCTTGGGGAGCTTGCTTACCATATCAGCAATTGATTCTGAGCCTACTGCGCCGTGAGAAACGGCCGTTTCAACGGCCTCTGTGTTGATGTCTGACACCACCACACGGTGCCCACCATTCAGAAGGCGTTGAACCATATTGGCTCCCATTTTGCCAAGACCTACCATTGCAATATCCATTGACTATTCTCCTTACTGTTCTTCCAGATAATTTTTAAAATTGTGAAAAGAGTGGTTGCGATTTTTGAGTGTATTAAAACGAAAAAGTGCGTTCTTAATTATTCCGACTTCTAGACGATTTAACTTTATATTGTATTACAATTCCTGCCGTCGGATAACCAACACCATTGGTTTCACTTCAATCAAAGGTGCATTTTGTGCAAAGCAGAGCCAAAAGAGGGTAGGCTTTCGGGCGCTTTTGGGCCATATTGCAAATTCAATCCCGAATAAATAATAAGTTGGCGTGGCAGTTTGAAGGCAATTTCTTATAATTGACACTGAGCAATTTGATTAGATTGTTATTGCTCAATTCAATCTAACAAGGACAACATTTAGGATTTTCCTAAATTAGGATACGCATTCATGAAATCTCAAAAACTATTTCAAGCTATTTTGATTGCCATTGTAAGTTTATTGATTGTTGCTGGCTCAGCAGCAGCAGCCCCTGGTGGCGGCCCTTTTCAAGAAACGGCCGTATTATTTGCAGAAGCTGTTAATTTACCGGGCTGGTTAGGCGGTGTTTTAGCTGTTTTGTCTATTATTTTGCCTATTGCTGCATTCCAGTGGATGCGCCAAAAGTAACTAGTCACCCTCTGTGAAAGTCGTTATTTTTGTTTATCCAGGCATGACGGCGCTTGACGCCATTGGCCCTTACGAAGTTTTTAATTCCCTTCGAGAATTTGACATTCAATTTGCTTGGAAAGAAAAAGGCCCCGTTGTCACCGATAGTGGGGCTCTTGTGCTTCATGCAACCCATGCTCTTTCCGAAATTGATGCATGTGATGTCGTTTTAGTGCCTGGCTCATCAACTGATACAGCGACGATGATGAAGGATGAAGCGGTCACAAATTGGCTTCGTCAAATTGATCAAACAACCCAATATACAACATCGGTTTGTACAGGTTCCTTGATTTTGGGGGCAGCAGGATTGCTTCAAGGAAAACGAGCCACGACCCATTGGGCAGCCATGCGAGGATTAACGGCCGTTGGTGCAACACCTGAGCCTGAACAGCGGGTTGTTCGAGAAGGGAAGCTGATTACAGCGGCGGGTGTCTCTGCGGGGATTGATCTTGCTTTGCAGCTCGTTGCTGAATTGCTGAATGAAGATAAGGCGAAAGTGTCCCAATTAATGATCGAATATGACCCACAGCCCCCATTTGATACCGGACATCTTAGCAAAGTGGATGAGAAAATGGTTGAGACTGCCCAAAGCTATTTTGCAAAAGCAGTCGCCATGAAAAAAACATGACCCAATTAACCCAACTCCCTGATGATTTACCAGCCCCTGTTGATGATGGCGGATGCGACCATCTCAAAGGGATGGCTTTGCCCGATTTATCGCTTTCTTCCACGCACGGTGGTAATGTGAATCTGTCCGAAATAAACGGCCGTGTTGTCATTTATATTTATCCCATGACCGGTCGTCCCGATGTGGCCTTGCCCGATGGCTGGGAACAAATTCCAGGCGCGAGAGGCTGCACACCCCAATCCTGCTCTTTCCGCGATCACCACAAAGAGCTCCAAGAGCTGGGCGCAACGCTTTTTGGACTCAGCACTCAGTCTACATCGTACCAACAAGAAGCTTCAGATCGATTGCATTTGCCTTTTCCACTGTTAAGTGATGAAAACCGCCAGTTTGCGAAGGCACTCAACTTACCCATGATGTTTGTAGAAGAGCTCAAACTCATTAAACGAACCACTTTGATTTGTAATGATGGGGTTATTGAGCATGTTTTCTACCCAGTATTCCCACCTGACAAAAACGTGGATGACGTCATAGCTTGGTTGAAAGCTTAGGAGCCCTTAATGAGCGACGAAACATTTTCTGAATTTAAAAATTCTTTTTCATACGGATCGCGTACAGATTTGAGCTTTAAATTTCTCAAGGCGATGTCAGACGAAGATGCGGCCCTGTTTTTTCAAACACTGCTTGAAAAAGTTGGAGATTCAATTGATGATGGTGATTTGACACGCCTTATCGATCATGTAGTTGACGCGCAAGTTTCGGGTTACAGCAATTCAAATTATGCTTCTTATGATGAAGGGGCTTTCACGCCTCTGACAAAACCGGTTAGTGAAATGCGTATTGGATTGCTCACGTCTACAGGTCATTTTGTAGAAGGGGATGATCCCGAACCATTTGGCGTGAAAGACATGACGCAAACAGAAGCCACAGCGCGTATTATGGATTTTCTCAAGCATACGCCGGAAGTATCTGAGGTGCCGCTCGAAACACCAAATGAAAAGCTGCAAGTGCGGCACGGCGGATATGATATTCGTGGTGTCCAAGCTGATCGAAATGTGGCTTTGCCCCTCGATCGCCTTCGAGAATTTGAGGCAGAGGGTGTTATTGGAACGGCCGTTTCGCCTGCTTACTCTTTTGTAGGGGCTGCTGCCCAGCGGCGTTTACAATCCCAAAGCCTGCCTGGCTGGATTGATACCTTCAAAGCACAAAAAATCGAAGGTGCCATACTTGTTCCCGTCTGACCGGTGTGTCATGTGTCCGTTGGACACATTGCCAGAGGATTTGAAGAAGCTGGGATCCCTACAGTAATTATTGCAACCAAAGCGTTCAGGCCACGCTTAGAAACAATGGCTTTACCACGGTTGGTGCTCACCCCGTATCCCATGGGAAGACCCATCGGTGCCCCTCATGACAAAGAAGGGCAACAAACCACGCTCCTGGCTGCGCTCGATTTACTTGCTTCTGCAAAAGCAAACGGCGCGATTATCGAATTAGACCATCCTTATCGACCGGGATTGTGACCAAATACCTGCTCTACAGTGACTAAAATCTTATCAAACTAATGCCCCATATTGTTTACACTACATTATTGTGTGCTTTTCGAGAATAAAGAGCGCTGAATCGATTTGATTCCTTTCAATTAAATCTCGAGAGATAATTTCTAAACGCAGTGTCGGGGCATTTTTATGCATCAAAAATTGATTGAGCAGTTAAAAAAAGCCAATTTACGTGTTGAAGCAGTTCCACAACTAGAAGAATGGCAATCTTTTTTAAATCAAATAAGTGCTTTATTAGATGATGGGTTTTCTGATGAAAAAGATGACGCTGTCAATCATTTAGCTACCCAACAAAACACAATTCCAACAGAACAAAAGTTGCAGGAAAATGATGCCGAAATTACGGCATTACATCGTGCTGCAGCCCAATTGGCATTTTCTGGTTCAATTCAAGAGATTGCTGATCAAATTGGGGACATTGTTGTTCAGGAATTTGAATTTGCAAGTTGTGACATATTAAAGGCACGCAAACCCATTTTATTAGACGAGAATGGGAAGCCCACCCTTGATGACCAGCCAATCCAACTCGATCGAATTGTGCAAAGGGGGAACTATCGGCATGGCTTTGTTGAAAACATTCAAGTGCCAGGCCCTGGTCTTATTCCTGCCTCTGTAATGATGGGGAAGCTTTTGTATGTACCTGATGTCAGGGAAGACGGCCGTTATCAGCAAGGAGATGATCTTACACGCTCTGAACTTGTTGTTCCATTGATATCAAGACAGCGCCTCATTGGTGTTTTTGATCTGCAAAGTCCCAAACTCGATGCATTTGATGCCAAAGCCCGAAGATTAATTGAAGTTTTTGCGAACCGTGCAGCAAATTCAATTGATAATGCCCGCTTGAAAGGATCATTGGCCGCCAATGCAAAAGCGCTTACAAGTCGAATCAAAGAGCATGAAAAGGCTGAACTTGAGTTACGAACAATCACCTCTGAATTACAGGCGATTTTTAAAGCCCTGCCAGACTTGTTTTTGCGCATTAATTTAGATTCCATCATCTTAGATCATAGTGCCAATGACCCGTCTTCTAGCTATGGTTTGCCAGAAGATATGGTGGGTAGGCGTCTTGTTGATCTTTTACCGCCGCCCCTTCGTACCCGTATTTTGATGGCCATTATGGGCACATCCAGTCGTGGCAATAATGTGAGCATGCATTATTCAATGATGATTGGTAATAACGAACGCTTTTTCGAAGTACGTTTTACACGAATTGATGAACAACAGGTAATCGCTGTGATTCGTGATATTACAGAGCGCAAACAAGCGGAGATGGCGCTGGTTGATGCCAAAGAGGCTGCTGAACTTGCTAATCGTTCTAAATCAGATTTTCTGGCAAACATGAGCCACGAAATAAGGACCCCACTGAACGCTGTGATTGGTCTGGCTGGCTTGCTGCTCGATACGGCCGTAAATGATGAGCAATATGACAATCTCAACATCATTCGGAAAAGTGGGGACTCTCTACTCACTATCATCAATGATATTTTAGACTTCTCAAAGATTGAAGCAGGTAAGCTAGAGCTAGAAAAGCATGAATTTGATATTCGAGAGTTGATTGAATCCACCATTGAACTCATGGGTGCCAAAGCGTTTGAGAAAGGGTTAAATATCGCTTCTCATGTTGGCAATCAGGTGCCGGAAATCATAAACGGAGACTCAACCCGCTTACGGCAAATATTGGTCAACCTTGTTGGAAATGCAATCAAATTTACGTCCAGTGGTAGTGTTTCAGTTCATACTGATGTCAATCCAAATGATCCAAGTCAAATCCATTTCTCAATAAAAGATACAGGAATTGGCATTCTTCCCGATCGAATAAATCTTCTTTTCCAACCGTTTTCTCAAGTAGATGCCTCAACAACGCGTCGCTTCGGCGGCTCGGGTCTTGGATTGGTTATCTCCAAACAGCTGGTTGAGTTAATGAACGGTAGTATTTGGGTTGATAGTGAGCCGCAGATTGGGACAACATTCCACTTTACTGTTGAACTCGATGCGATTAAATCATCAAAATTTAGTCGAGAGCCTGAATTTTATAATCAGCTTAAAGAGCAAAAGGTCATCATATTAGAACCAGACAATAATGTGGGGGTCACCTTAGTCAGCCAAATTTCAGCTTGGGGAATGTCACCCAAGTTGATAGATCAGTTTGATATTACGTTTTTAGAGACCTACAGGAATGAGCCCACATTCCTTCTTATCGATTCAGACTGCTTGGAAGCGTTATCTCAATCTGACATTGCTTACTTGAATCGGCGGTGCCAGGAACGCAACTATTTTATTGTTGTGATGACGCCTTGGGCGGGTGCGCCAAATTATAATTACCTAGAGAAAAATTTAACCATCAAAAAGCCAATCGTTTCCTCTCAGCTATTTAATTTGATGATTGGCAATATGGATTTTCAAATTACTCAGAA
>JANQSK010001055.1 GCA_028284105.1 Anaerolineae bacterium | reverse complement strand
CTTTCGCCATCTAGCGCTTCTTGCAAAATTGAGGCAAGTTCATTTTCAGGAATAGGCAGTTGGCTAATGGAGTAGCCCACGATTGAATTAGGCTTTGTTTCACCACGATCGGGATCAATCGTAAGCTCGGTCTCTAAAAGCTCGTTCATCCCGATTGCGTCTTCATTTTCTATCGATTGGGCTTTTTTGGCAGCCAGCCTAAGCTGTTCAGCAAATTGCTGCATATCTTGGAATCGTTTGTCAGGCTGCTTGGCAATCGCTTTCGAGATAATGTTTGACACATCTTCAGGCACGGACGGCGTTATTTGTTTTAAGGGTGGCGGTGACTCTAATGCATGCATAATCATCGCTTCGGTTGGCGCGTAAATCTGAAACGGCCGTTGTCCCGCAATCAATTCATATAGCAAAATCCCGAGCACATAAATATCGGAACGGCCGTCTAGCCGATTTCCTATCACTTGCTCAGGCGACATGTAGTTCAGTGCTGGCCCTAAATCTTCTTCATTTGATTTAACATCACCAGATAGGTGTTTAGTAAGACCAAAGTCGGTTACTAACGGCCGTATTGAAAGCTGTCCATCACGCTTCCCAGTTGAATCTAACGGCTTCAACATGATGTTAGAAGGCTTTAAATTCCGATGCAGTACCCCTTGTTGATGAGCATAGGCGAGCGCATCAGCAATCTCCGCCCCCAACAAAAGGGAATCTGGTAAGTGCAGCGTTCTTTCCAAGATGGTGAGTTTTGCTAGCATTTCATTCAAGGAATGCCCAGTTACAAACTCAGAAATCAAATAAAGCTTGTTTCCCTTGTGGGTAAAGTTATAAATTGTTGAAATGTTTGGGTGAATAAGCTTAGCCGCTGCTTTTGCTTCCTGCATGATATGCGACCGAAACTTTGAATCAGACACATATTTAGGAAATATGAGTTTAAGCGCGACGGGGCGGATCAGATTCGTGTCGTATGCACGATAGAGTGTCCCAAGAGCACCCTGACCTTGAATCGCATCAATGCGATAATGTTCGATTTGTTCTCCAATCATGTTTCTCTGCTCGTTTGTATCGATGAGAGACGACTGATCAATCTTTGTTGAGCCTAATCGTCCCATAGCTTCTTTCAGTGTTGATTTTTTCCTAGCTATTACCCCCATCAAGCAAGGAGCGGGGGTGGGAAAATTCCAATATTGGTGATCACTATAAAGAGATTTTGGGACGCTCACATACACACAGCGTGAAAATGTTTCTCTCGTCATAGGAGGATAGTACCTATTGCATTTTTTGGGGTGGAATTTCCCGTGAAAAAAAAGAGGGGCAAGTGAAGGCGACGTAAATTATTCCCCATTTGGTCGAGTAGAAATGTTAAAATTTAAGATATGGCCTTAAGCTAGCTATTGCATAATAGTTTTTTAGCAGTAGTTTGTAGTCACAAATGTAACCGTCGATTGTATTGGATTGGAGCCAAATGAAATCTGTAGTAGAAGTTATGATTGATTCAAAAGAGTTACTTGAAACCGCCTTTGCTGATATGTCTCCGGATGATATTGCTGTATTGGAGATGGTTGCAAAACCATGCACCTTTCCTATAGGGTTTGATATTTGCCAAGAAGGAGAAGAAGGTGACAGGCTATACATCATTGGCGAAGGCTGGACAGATATTATTGTGCACGCTGAAAATGGACAGGAGATTGTCGTTGACAAGATTGGTCCTGGTGCTTACTTTGGTGAAATGTCCCTCTTAGGCCAAACAACCCGTTCTGCCACTATCCGTACTAAAACAGAATGCTACATGCTTGAAATTTCCCACGAGGATTTTGAGAAAGCGATCGTTACCAATCCCAGCTTGCTACGTCGGATGATGCACCGAATCATTGGCCATCTACGCCGTAATGACCGGGCTGTGATTCAAGAACTTAATCGCGCCAACGGGGAGTTGGTCGAAGCATACGATGAACTGGCCGAACAAGAAGCGCTGCGTTCTAAATTTGTAATGACTCTGACACATGAAATTCGCTCCCCATTGACCAAGATGCGCGGCTATTTAGATCTCGTCAACAAAGGGGCCATGAACGAACAGATGTTATCTGTGGCAATGGGGCACATTACAAGAAATGTAGAGCATATGGTGGGTTTAACCAACGATATGTTCTTGCTTTACGAAATGAATCCGGCGCAACCTCAATATACGCCTGTTGATTTGCCAGATCTGTTAGTAGAAGCACTCCAAATCACCCGAGAAAATATGGGGGACAGCACAACGGCCGTTCAGTTTAATCTAGCGCCCAATTTACCCCCTGTCGTTGCTGATCGAAAAACATTACTGTTAGCACTTCGAGCGCTTTTAGGGAATGCGTTTAAGTACGATCCAAACGATCAACCCGTAACGGTCAATGCCTACTGCCAAGAAAGCGAAATTGCCATTGCGATTGAAGATAAAGGGATTGGCATCCCATCTGCTGAACATGAACGCATTTTTGACCCGTTCTACCGTCTTGAGGAAGAAGGAAGCACCTACCTTTTCCCCGGTATTGGTGTGGGGCTAACTATTGCGAAATTTATTGTGACCCGTCACAACGGCCGTATTGAGGTCGACAGTAAACCTGGCTCGGGAAGCACTTTCACCGTCTATCTGCCACTCAAATAAACATCACGGCCGATTTTCCAGCGCATGTTGCAACGTCAAATAGCTTGGGCGCGGTGAGCCATCTTTCCCAAGAATGCTATACCCTGATTCACTAAAATCTTCACCCAAAAGCGGTGCAAAGTTGAGATTCCACAGCATCATTGGCCCTAGTCGTTCATTTTCTTGGGCTAACTCAAAGGCTCTGGCCACATAAGTGGCCTGTTGCCACTCATCCGTTTGTGCCATAAATTCAACACCGGCTGGCACCGCTGGCGCAATATTCTCAAAACTCCCCCATCCAAATTCAGTCACCCAGATGGGTTTCACCACATTTGCCTGGGCCAATAGCGCTTCGTAATCAGCTAACGTATCCACAAAAAAGAAGCTGGGATGGTTGTTATGGCTACTTGTCACAGAGGAAGGGTTGGCCACACTGCTATCAGGTGGATTGGCTGCGCCATAAGGGTGTGCCCCAATCGCATCAACCATTTCACCTACTCCAGCCGCGAGCATCTGTTGGAGGTAGACGCGATCATCAACGGCCGTTACCCCATCATTAATGCCTGTCGTCGCCGGCGCACCGCTAATGATGACGGCGCCAGCATCTGCCTGACGAATCCCATTGGCCCCAAATTGCATCAGCGTCACGAAATCAGCGGCGCTTAATAAACGGCCGTTCCACTCCCGCTGCAAATTGGGTTCGTTCCAAAGCTCATAGGCAGCCACCTGTCCAGCATAGCGATTAGCCACATAGCCCGTAAATCCTTCAAATAAGGCGAAGTCAGACGGCGGACCATCCATTTCAGTCGTTGGGCGACTCCATTCAGGGGCTTTGCTCAATCCAAGCATGACCTTAATATTGGCCTCATTGGCTCGCGTGATAAAGTCATCTAGCTCAGCAAATCGCTCAGGATGATATTCATTTGGGGCAGGTTCATACAGCTTCCAAGAGAGCTGAACCTTCACCCAGCCAACCCCCAGTGATGTCAGATGGTTCATCAGCCAATCTTGATCCTCATCTCGTAAATGAATCTGGACTCCCATTAGGCTAGCGTCAAGCGGCATCCCCTCAAAGATTGGAAAGAGAATGGGAGTTGGACTTGGAGTGATAATTGGTTGAGGTGTGATAGAAACGGCCGTTTGTGTGGGAACGGCCGTTGATTCAGGTGCTGCCAAAGTAGACGTTGGTAGCACAAGCGCTGAAACGGCCGATGGTGTGGGAGTGACTGTTGGAGTCGGTAGCTCAGGACTTGTGCAACCTGCCATGCTTCCCAAAATCAAGGCAAGCAGCACTAAAATTCGAATAAGTCTTGGCCAATGTTGGCGTTTTGTGAAATCGCAGAATAGCATAAGCGTCCATTCTGCGGGATCAAAGCAACTTATAAAAGGTATTCAAATGAGTTATTAATGGGGTGAACGCAAAAGAGAAATGAGCCTGAGCTTGTCGAAGGCATCATTTCCCTTCCAAAATAACAAACTCAAGCTCACCTTTCTCATTAACAATTATTTGCCTGAATGCTTGCCAGCATCCCAGCCAATGGAACCAATAGCTCGCTCAGCCACTTTTGACGGTGGCGTTTCTAAATCGGTGGCCATCGTATCATTCCAT
>JANQSK010001011.1 GCA_028284105.1 Anaerolineae bacterium | reverse complement strand
TTCTGATGGAACAGAAGAGCAAGCTGTTCCAGAAGACATGCAAAATACGGCCGTTTTAGACGAAGAAACGGCCGTTGCTCTAGCAAATTTTGGTATCCAAATTGAAGAGCATTATGGGATGCCAATGGATATTGAGTGGGCGATAGAAGAAGGTGAAATTGCTATCTTACAAGCGCGTCCCATCACATCATTGCCTCCTGCACCGCTTAAGGATGTTGTTTGGGAGCCAATAGTCCCGAATTCAATTTGGATGCGACGTCAAATTGTTGAACATATGCCAGAACCGCTCTCACCCCTTTTTGAAGATTTATATTTAGAAAAGGGGTTAGAAACAGCAATCAACAATCTATTGGGATTAATGGGTAAAGTGGCGGGTGTTCAACTGAAATTTGAAGAGTTTGTCCCTTACGGATTCACACGAACAATAAACGGTTACGCCTATACGTCAGGCACATTTGAAATGAGCTTCTCGCTGATTTTAGACGTTATGCGCATATATGCGCGAATATTTAAACTGCTTAAACTACCTGAACTTGATTATGAGGTTTCTGTTCTTCCTAATTATCTTTCACTTATTGAGCATTGGCGGGAAAAGGATCTTGAAGAAACGGATGATGAGACCCTGTTAGAAGGGGTACGTGTCCTTGCGGCTGCTGATGGTCAATATTGGTTTGGCTCGGCTATGAATTTGGGTCTTTCTCGGGCATTAGATCCAGCTTTTGAAAAACTCATTAAGTCATTTTTAATTCGGTCCGCTTTGCCCAAACCAACACCCGGTAGCTCAACTTTCTTACGTGGATTTGATTCTAAAGCGCTTGATGCCCAAGCGGATATGGAAGCGATTGCTGAACAAATTCGACAATCATCAGAACTCACTGCAATTGTAGGAAATAATCCAGCAAGCCAACTCATTGAGAAATTAGCCAATCTTCCAGGTGGAGTTTCTATTGTTGAAAGCATCGATGCCTATTTAGATGAATATGGCCATCAAATTTACAATCTCGATTTTGCTGCACCAACTCAAAACGAAGATCCTTTGCCTATGCTGTTAAGCCTGCAGTCGATTGTAAAGCAAGCCCCTAATCAAGATGTACGATCTAGGCAAGCCCAAATGGCTTATGAAAGAGATGCTTTGGTGGAGAAAACGCGTCAAAAGTTGAATCCAATTTCGCGAAGATTATTTATGTGGGCTTGGAAGTGGACTAAAAAATATGCGCCGTATCGAGAAAAAGTGATGTTCTATTTGGGTTCAGCTTGGCCTACAACACGGAAACTTGCTTCAACGCTTGGACAACGCTTAACTGATAGCAACATACTTTCCCAGGCTGATGATATCTATTACCTCAAAGAGGAAGAAATCAAACAAGCAATAATTGCTCGTTGTGATGGATTTACTGACGTTTCCTTCGATGATTTGGCTCAAGAACGTCGGGAGCTTCGACAATCTCGTCAATTGTTGTCACCATTAGCAGCAGTGCCTGAAGGTGCCACCCTTAAATTTGGACCAATCAACTTATCAATGTTTGATCCTACACCTTCTAATGCAAACAGTGATGGACCTGAGCTTTCCGGCTTTGCTGTCAGCACTGGGCGAGTGACTGCACCAGCAAGTGTCATCAACTCGATTGAAGAGTTTGATCAAATGAAGCCCAATACGATTTTGGTTTGCACGACGACAACACCCGCTTGGACACCACTTTTTTCACAGGCAGTTGGTTTGGTAACTGATGTGGGTGGAGCACTTGCTCATGGGTCAATTGTAGCGCGTGAATATGGGATTCCAGCCGTGATGGGAACGGCCGTTGCCACTAAGCGAATTAAGTCAGGAATGATGCTTTCTATCGATGGGGATAAAGGCACAGTAACGATTTTAGACGAGGAGACTGCAGAAAAAGATAAATAAGCCTGTCAAAGCTTGATTAAACGCTTCGACAGGCTCAGCATGTTTCTAGTTACATTGATGCAATGTGTGTGGCCATCTTTTCAAATGCCTGTGTCCAACCGTCAGCTGCGCCAGCTGGGACTCCAGAATGAGTTAATGTCATTTTCGTTTGACCACCTAAATCTTCTAAAACAATGGTGACCTCAGTCGTTGCAGGATACCCTTCGGGCATGCCCATATCTTGCGGTGACATGATGTTGCCATTTTCATCACAAGGGCTATCAGTGTAAACAAGACGTTTGTTTGGCACGATTTCAGTATATTCTCCAGTAGACCACATGGTCATGCTACCATCTGGGGATTTCATGCAAAAAAGGTGCTTGCCACCAATTTGCACGTCCATTTCTGCGACAGGAATTGAAAAGCCCATAGGGCCGTACCAATTTTTAAAATGCTCTGGCTCGGTCCACATTTGCCAAACTAAAGAGACTGGTGCTTCTAAAATACGTTCAACTTTACACGCTACTTCTGAATTTGCTTCACTCATCATTATTCTCCTTGTGGGTGAGTTTGCTCATATACGCATCCATCTGATCAAAACGGTTTTCCCAAATATGACGATATTGTTCAGTCCAGTTTGAAACTTCTACGAGAGGGGTGACGTCAATCGTACACGGCCGATATTGCGCCTTTTGTCCCTGAATGATCAATCCAGCTCTTTCAAGCACTTTTATATGCTTCGAGATAGCTGGCAGACTCATATTAAAGGGTTCCGCGAGTTCGTTAACCGTTGCTTCTCCCTCAGCCAAGCGTGCCAAAATTGACCGGCGCGTCTTATTAGCTAGTGCAGCAAAAGTTAAGCTTAGTTGGTCACTATCACTCATCATGATATTAAAAACCTTATTTAACTAATTGGTTAATTAACCTGCTGGTATAATACGACCATTTGTTCTGTTTGTCAAGATGTAAATCGTATTTTGCCCACCACCCATTAATCCAATAGAATGGCATTCCAATATTTAAGCTTTGGGTGTTGCCAAATGAACCGTTCACAAATTAATCAAGCCGTTACCAGCGCAAAAGCATTTTTTTCAAAGTTTCAATTTACGCTTCCTCCATTTGCTTATTGGGATTTAACCACCTGGCATCAAAACAAAAATCAAGCTAAACATCCTATCTCAGCTGGCTTAGGCTGGGATGTGACCGATCATGGATTTGGTGATTTTGAAAAATCAGGCCTGGTTCTATTTACTTTGCGAAATGGGCACCCCACTGATTTAAATGAAGGGTATGCTGAAAAACTGATGATGGCCCAGGAAAATCAGATTGTTCCCTATCATTTCCATAAACAAAAAACGGAAGACATCATTAATCGCGGTGGAGGCGTTCTCAAAATTGCGCTTGCAGAATCGACCGAAGACGGACAGCTTTCATCGGAACCCTGTACAGTTTACATTGACGGCATGGCGCAAAGGGTCGCTTCACAGTCGATCGTGTCGTTACGACCTGGTAGTAGCATTCATATTCCCCCATATTTGTATCATCGCTTTTGGGCTGAAAATGGCTCCGTTTTAATTGGTGAAGTATCAACCATCAATGATGATCAGATTGATAATTACTTTTTAGAAGAGGTCGGCCGTTTTCCCAAGGTCACTGAAGATGAACCCATTCAGCATTTGCTTGTGAGTGATTACGCTAACATCCTAAGGTAAATGAAAAACTAAATTCCTTTTTCAAAGCAGTTGATAATTTTGAAAATTTATAAATTTAGAGTGGAGGTGAGAAATAATGAATAATGATCTTTTTGGTGTCATTCCCCCAATGACAACACCTTTTGATGCTCAAGGAGAAATTGATTTTTCTGCGCTTCGTGAGGATGTCCATTATTTGATTGAGGAGGCT
>JANQSK010000960.1 GCA_028284105.1 Anaerolineae bacterium | reverse complement strand
AATTATTTCCCTTGATACGCCCCAAAGGCAGCAAGCACCTCTTTGGCCTGACGTCGCGCACCCGTTTGTAAATATTCCATGGCCCGTAATGCTGCCTCATGTGCTTCCAAACTTGAACCGGCTACGCAATCTTCAACCACGCGACAAAAATAATCATGCTGATGTCCGTCAACAAATGTGTAATGAACACACACATCCGTATGGCCACCAATTAAGATGAGCGTATCGGCCTTTAAGCCTTTCAGCAATATTTCAAATTCAGTTCCAAAAAAGCACGAATATCGCCGTTTTCGAATAAAGTAATCATCCGGTCGCACACCAAGCATTGGCGCTAAGGCTGTGCCCGGATCACCCTCAAGTAGATGGACGCCTTCTGCGCCATCCAGTTCGCGTCCAAAATCAACCAAATCTCGACGATGGGCCTCTTGAAAAAAGACAATTGGCACGTCACATTCTCTCGCTTTTTCTATTAAAACAGGAGCAAGCTGCATTCGCTCGTCGTAATCTGGCATCAAGGGAATACCAGATGGTTCATCACTACGCTCCTCACCCCCTTGAATATCAATCACAACCAAAACGGGTGTGCCCTCAATCAATTCTCTTTGATGTGTCATATTCCCCTCTATTACCAGTGCCAAATCTGATCCCAAGCAGCCATCCAATCTTCTCCACGGCTAACAACTTTGAGAGGTTCAACAATCTCAACGCCATGAAGCCCTTTAAAATCTAAAGTTTTATCGACCGTATCCACTTCAACTGTAATCTCAACTGGAGATTCCGGTTTGTAAACTTTTAATTTTTCTAGATTCTGCAGGGATTGATAGGCACCTTCTTCAATCATTTGCCGCGCTCGCACTGGCGGAATTTGGCGAGCAGAATAGCGACTTAATCCTTTTTTGACTGACACATAAGTTGGCGCATCACCAAGTATCTCACGGCTTTCACGAATAACAGCATCATCCCCAGTTACTAATGCCACAGGGCAATCATAATATCCACAAATGGCAGCATTCACCCCCAATTCCCCCACTAAATCATCATTAAACCATAAATTTCGCCACTTCACAGTCGATATGGTGTGGCACAACACCCCATCTGGTGTGCCTGCTCGAGCATGCATCCCAACCATTAAGGCAGCATCACACCCCTTCTCTAGCAACTCGGTATATCGACCCCATGCATGCTGTGCAACCCATTCACAATCGGGATCGAGGAGTTCGGGAACATACGAATTAAAAGACCACCCTTTCCCGGCACCATGACAATCAACACATACAATTTCTGTTGCCCCGGCTCGTTTTGCACCTCGTACAGCAGCATTAATTTCTTCAGTGTACAAGCGACGCCCTTCTTCATACATTGGGTGACCACCTGTTACTTGATCCCAAACAACAATACCACTGACGCCTTCCATATCTGACATAATTAGAACACGCATGAAAATTTTCCTTCCTTCTCTTTGAAAAACTATCGCCAAGCACCTAAATACATCAAAATACCTGCGCTTGTTTTGATACCGTTAAAGATTCGCCACACTTCCATATTTTCATTTGGCGCGTGATTGTCTTCATCTGCATTTGCATATGGAACAACAAACGTATGCAAGCCTAATGTTTTTGTAAATACATAGTTGGGTAAACTCCCCCCCATCGCGGGACGAAGCAGTGGCTCATCTCCCTGAACGGCCGTTATTGCCTGCTTAAGCGGCTCAGTAAAAGGTGAGTCGAGCGGGGTTTTTGATGGATCCATTCCACCTTGTCGTACGAACTCAACATTTGGGGCATGCTTTTTGACGTGGGCTTCAACTTTATCAAAAATATCCTGCACAGTTTGGGCTTCAACTAATCGAATATCACATTTGGCAACGGCCGTATTGGGTAAAACCGTTTTAGATGAGGGGCCGCCATACCCACCGTGCAATCCATTAATCGTCAACGTAGGCCAGAGAGATAATCGCTCAAAATACGGCCGTTCCAATGGAGCATCTAACTGCGTTAATTCAAGCTCAGCTTTAACCGCCTCAACATCAATAGGCAGCGTATCAAGCGCAGCTCTTTCGAGTTCAGTGGGCGGCTCAACAGCATCATACAGACCATCAATCGTAATATGCCCTTGATCATTTTTCATTGTTGCCAGAAGATGAACCAACGTCCAAAGGGGATTGGGAGCAACCCCACCAAAATTTCCCGAGTGGAGATCACGATTGGCCCCTTTCGCACGTAGTTCAAAGGAAGCAACCCCTCGAACACCAAACTCAATTGAAGATTTCCCACTGGGGTCTACTGGCCCATCAGAAATAACAACCAAGTCTGCATCTATCTCATCCTTGTGTTTCGCCATAAATGAAGCAATGTTGGGGCTTCCAACTTCTTCTTCCCCTTCAAGCATAAAAATGACATTGCAAGGCAACTTCCCATGAACAGCGAGCAATGATTCAATTGCAAAAAGATGGGCAGTGTGCTGACCTTTGTTGTCGCCAACGCCACGAGCATACAAACGGCCGTTTCTCACAGTCGGCTCAAACGGAGGGGATTCCCAAAGGTCCAAAGGATCTGCAGGCTGAACATCATAATGCCCATAAAGCAAAACAGTTGGCAAAGACTCATCTTCAATTCGTCGCCCCATCACCATCGGCCAACCTTCAGTCGGTTTTTGCTCAGCTTCGAACCCCAATTCTTCTAACCAGCTCTGTAATAAATCTGCTGTCTCTTGAATACCAACACCATGAGCGCTAATGCTAGGCTGCCGCAAGTATGTCTTTAATCGTTCTAGATAACCGTCCTGATGTGCCTCAATATGGTCAAGAACGGCCGTTAAATCAATCTCTTTATTTTCCATTGAAATTCTCGAGAGGTTTGGAGTGAATTTTTCAGTCAATTAGCAATTTCACTCATACCATAGGCCATCTAATTAGCCTCGCTCTCGCCTCCATTGATTCATTTTACAGAATCCTTAGAAAATTCCCCACAGCAAAAATGAACGTTAAAATCAAGCGTATGCAACGACGATGGCAAAGCATTTTTCGCTGGTTTGTTATTCTTTTCTTCCTAGCTACCGTTGGAACGGTCTTTGGTTATTGGATGACCTCACAGCCAGGGTTTCGTGAAACGGCCGTTTCGAATCAGCCCGTCAATTGGGAATCATTCCCAATTCCATCCGTTGTGAATCCTCAATGGCAAAGTTTTACAACCACCGAATCAATCAACGATATGCTTGTTTTGGATGGGTATCTATGGATTGGCACTGATGGAGGACTTGTTGTTCAAGGGATAAATAGCGGCGACCTGTCTCACTTCAAAAGCGAACACGGTTTAGCCAGTAATCGTGTCACATCGCTTAGCCAAGGGCTTGATCGAAAATTATGGGTGGGTACAGCCTCAGGGGGTGTTTCTTCGTTTAACGGCCGTATTTGGCAAACATACACTGTGGATGAAGGTCTTTCAGATAATCGAATCAACGATTTAACCATCGCAGGTGATGGTGCGGTTTGGGTGGCAACACCCACAGGTCTGGACAGGTTTGACGGCGAACGATGGACAAACTTCAATGCCGTCAATACTGTTTTTGCCTTACGAAGTCAAAATGTACGCCAAGTTACGGCCGTTCCCGGTAGCGATCAAATTTGGGCGGCAACAGATCGTGGACTCATCTTTTTTGATGGCCGTAACTGGGAAAATGTCACGTTTGGCCAGGGTAACTTAGGCAGTGACAACGTTTTTGATATTGAACTTACCAACGATGGGGCCCTGTGGATTGGTCATCAGGCTGGCCTACAGCGCTTTCAAAATGGATCATGGTTTAAAGTCGCACCCCAAGCTGGTTTACTGGACCCTGAAGTCCATTGGATTACGGCCGTTTCTGAAACAGAGGTGTGGTTAGGGTATCGAGAAGATATTGGTGCCATCTCTCAAATGACACTTCAAAACGGGGTGCCCGTGTTTACGCATTGGGATACGGCCGTTCATTTTAATTCAGCCCATTTAAAAACCATTCTCGATTTAGGCAATTTAACGCTTATCGGGACCTCGCAAGGACTCTTTGAACTAAACAACACTGTGTGGCAAGCCCGTCAAATGCCGTCAGACATTCCATCCCATCAAATCTCTGATCTCATCAGCTCACGAGGAACAGTCTGGAGCAGCGGTGAATTTGGAGTCGGTCGATATAATGGCACAAATTGGCAATTTTTTGACCAAGAAGATGGGTTGATTAATCAGCACGTCCACCATCTTGCCATTGGACCCGATCAAACACCATACGCAGCGTATGGTGTGGCCGGAATGGGACTCAGCCAATTTCGAAGCAATGGTCGCTGGGAAACAATCTCATGCCCAACAAATGCACCCCAATCTATGAATATTTATGATGGCATTGAAGATCAAAACGGCCGTTTTTGGTTTGCGTCTGATAAAGGGCTCTCAAGTTTTTCTTCAAATGAATGGGAAATATTGACATCATTCCATGGCTTACCCGAAGGTCGTATTTGGGATGTGGAAGAGGCACCGGACGGCACGATCTGGGTAGCTGGCCAGTATGGTTTCGCGTTCCAAAATGTGGACGGTTGGACACAAATTCCTCTTGAGGATGCTCAGCAGGTTACCGTATCTCCAGACGGTACCGTATGGGGCATCACCATCGAAGAAGTCTTTCGAATTGATGGTGAAATGCTAAATTTTATTTCTCCTGTCCCGTCACCGCACATTGGCACAATAGATGCCTCTCAGGACGCACTCTGGCTCGCAACTGCAGATGGTGTCGCGCGACTTGATGCCCAAACCTTGAACTGGTTTTCGTTTTCTGTGGGTGAAGGGTTACCATTTAACCGCACGCCTGTTATTTTTGTAGATGAACAAGATCAGGTTTGGGCGGTCAGCGAGAGTGGACCGCGTGAAC
>JANQSK010000959.1 GCA_028284105.1 Anaerolineae bacterium | reverse complement strand
AGTGATACCATGTCACAGTTTGACCATCAGCTTCAGCTAAAACATCGTCCCAAGTCATATCTGCCAAATCAGTATCGACTGATTTAGGGCCTTCCACTTCTACGACGCGAGTGACCTCAACTTCTACTTCTTCAGTAACAGTCTCAACAATTGTTTCACCTTCTACCACACGAGTTACTTCAACTTCAACCTGTTCTGTGACAGTCTCAGTAATTGTTTCAGTAACCACGCGAGTCACTTCAACTGTTTGAGGTGAACATGCGGCTAAGATAAGTGCACTAATGAGCAGTATGATGAAAGTTCGGATAGGTTTTTTATACGTAAACATTTATTTTCTCTCCTCATGAAAGATAAAAAACAACAGACAAATTAGATTAATCTTTCTTATGCTACTCTCTTGTTCACCTCCTTCTTTATTGATAGTTTCATTGGCAATCAATAGGGCAACCTTGATCCCTTTGATAAACAGCAGCCTTAGCCAAACTAGGTTAGCCAAGCAATGAATTTGTTAACAATTTACCCCTTCAACTTGTAAATAGTCTTTATAGGGAACCTTCTCAATGAGTTTCATTTTCCACCAGGCAGCACATTCCAAGAGTTCATCAGTCACGTTTCCTTGACCAACTGCAAAGTGATGTTCAGCCCCTCGGGTCACAATCGTGTTCATTAAGTCCCAAATTCCAATTGGCTCTTGATTGAGTTCATATTGATTAAACCATCCACGCGTGCCATCAAAGCCTTTCACATCTCGCTCAATAATGTGTGAGCTCATGACCAGAAGCGTATCTCCGCTATCCCCTATATAAGTGAGGCTCGTTTCTTGGGCACCAAATACTTGATCCCCTGTTACTCCATAAGGACCATCTGTCATTTTCCTGCCTAACGTTGGGTGATCCACCCATTTAATACCATCTGCATTTGCAAAATGGCGTGGGCTAACACCGCAATGCCACATAAGCATACTGCCGTGTTCTAAATCCATTTGTGTCATGTCTAATAAGGTTGAAGAGCCTTTTACATCGATGAGTTCATTAAGCAACTGCATACTCAATGCGCCCATCACATCCCCTTCGCAGGAAACAGCGATGCCATCTTCTGAGCCAAGCCAACTATAGGACATACAAGGGGCAACTTCATATTGAGCTTGAAATTGTGGCCAGCATTCAACGGCTAAACTTGTGTAATTGTGTCTAGCGCATAATTCTTTAAGCGCTAAATAGACCCGACTACCTTTAACCATGCTAGTTTGGGTAACCCGGACCTCGCTTCCTGCGGCTGTGACATCTACGGCGACTGCTTCAGCCTCTTTTTGATTCATTGATTTTGCTAAGGAAACTACCTCAGCAAGCTCATGGGACACGACGTGGGCACCACCAAGCCTTTGTTTTAACTTGCCAGCGTCAAACTCCATATCATAAAAACCTGGTGATAAGCCCCCGATCCACCCAACCCGTGCCTGGGACATGGCTTTTATCGCTTTTAAGGCACGAACGGTGATACCAAAACGGTGTCGGAATCTTTCAGAGTCAGCGTGTCCATAAAACCATTTGTAATCGATTTTTTCATGTCTTAAATATCGCTTTATGATTGAGGAATATTGGTTAAGCATTACCACACCATGAATTTGGATGCCGCCTTCTTTTTCAGGATCTGGTGTTGACCAAATTCCCATTCGAGGAGCAACTTTACTCAAGGTGATTAGCGAATCACCGGAGGCACAAGTAGCAGACTCAAGGAGTAGGAAATCAATATTTGCTGACTTCAATTCATTTGCAGCACGGGCAACTAAATCATCATCTGTTAGTCCATAAGGAATCGCCACGAGTTCAAAATCTAATTCAGTAGCTAAAATTTCAAGCCCACGAATTGCACGGCCGTATTGGTCATTTTCCTCTGCATAGTAGGTTGAGAAAGCCACACCTGCATAACCGATTTTTAATTTTTCCATCCGATTACTCCTCACAATTGAAAATCAATTCTTTAGTGATGTCTTGAATGCTGGAAATGCCACAAAGCGTCATCCCGTTTTCGAGCTCTTCTTTTAAAATGGTTAGAATTTGATTGACACCTTTTTGACCGGCAACGGCTAATCCCCAGAGCATGGGCCGACCAATAGCAACGGCCGTTGCACCCAATGCAAGTGCCTTTAAAACATCCAGCCCTCTTCGGATACCGCCATCCAAAATAATTGGGACACGTTGAGCCACCATTCTGGCAATAGTCGGGAGCACTTCAATCGTTGCCGGCGCTGAATCGAGCTGTCGCCCACCATGATTTGATACCCAAATACCGTTGGCGCCATGTTCAATGCTTAAATGGGCATCCCGTGGATGACTTATTCCCTTCACAAACACGGGGAGTTTTGTTCGTTTTGCCAACCATTCCACATCAGACCAGCCTATGCTTCTTTTCCAATTCTCATTCATAAAGGAAGAGACATCACGTCCACCTGATTCTCCAGCCATCGGCAGATTTTCATACTCAAGCCCGGGTGGTAAGGTGTAGCTGTTGCGTATATCACGTTCCCGCTTGCCGAATACTGGAGCGTCTACCGTTAGAGCAATGGCTTGGAAACCGCTCGTCTCTGCTCGTGCTACAATTTCCTCATTGAGCCCATTGTCTTTAAATAAATAAAGCTGGAACCAAATAGGGGATGAGCCAGCGTTGCAAATGGCTTCCATGGAATAAGTGGATGTTGTAGCCACGGTCATGATGGTGTTTGCCTGATCGGCTGCTCGACGAACAGCAAGCTCTCCCTCTGGATGAGTCAACTTTTGACTGCCTGTTGGAGCTAAGATGATGGGGAGATCGATCGTTTTATCTAATATTGTTGTCGTCAAAGATGGTTGTGTTGCACTTTGCAAAACACGGTATTGAATCTTTAGGCGATTAAATGCCTCATGGTTATTTCGCAATGTCATTTCATCCAAAGCACCACCGGAGACAAAGTCATATAACCCATCTGGCATAAAGTGATAGGCTGCTTTTTCATAATCAAAAATATTGATTAAGGTGGGTTGCTCAGGATACGAACTCATAACGTTTGACCACACTCTGCCCACGTTTTTAAGATGAGCGCCATGGATGTTGCTCCTGCATCTTGATGACCTTTTGAACGCTCACCTAAAAACTTAGCTCGTCCAAATTGGGCCACCATTTCTTTTGTGCTTTCTGCCCCAGCCTCAGCAGCATCTGCCATTTGAACTAAGGCTTGCTGAGGGGGTAGGTTTTGTGAAACGGCCGTTTCCAAAGCCTCAATGGCAGGAACCAACACATCAACACATGTTTTGTCGCCAACTTGGGCTTTACCTCTCTTTTGAATCTCTGCTAAGCCACCTTCCATAAACAAAATCAACTTATCCAAATCGATATGGCTCTCATTTTTGATCTTTCGGCTACCTCCACGAAAAAACGAGCCAAATATGACGCCAGAAGCACCGCCCATATCATTGATAAGCATTGCCCCAACCGTCCTCATAACGAGGCTTGGAATTGGATCCGGTAAGGCAGTAACGGCCGTTGCCGCTTTATTCATGGCAGTTTCCATATTCACACCGTGATCACCATCACCAACCATGGAGTCGAGTTGTGTAAGATGCTCTCGATGATTCTCAATCTTTTTACTCATCATGTTGATGAGTGTGACACAATCCTGTCCCGTAAAATTCATTCGTTACATCTTTAAAAATGCACCATTTGCTGGCGCGTCATATAGGGATTTTAATTGTTCATCAAC
>JANQSK010000940.1 GCA_028284105.1 Anaerolineae bacterium | reverse complement strand
GTCTGCAATGATGATGGCCGGATCATTTGCTAATGCGCGCGCGATTGCAACTCGTTGCTTCTGGCCACCAGACACATGCGCAGGGATTTTGTTGACATGCTCCCCAAGTTCAACTAGTTCAAGCAGTTCGATTGCTTTTTCTCGGCTAATTTTGGGCTGATACATTCCTGAAAAATCTTGCGGAAGCATCACATTGTTTACCAAATCAAGCATCGGCATCAATTCAAATGATTGATACACAATGCCTACATTTTGGCCGCGCCATTTAGCCAACTGGTCTTGGGTTAAGGTTTGAACGGAAACAGATTCAGCTGAAGGTTGGTCAGGATGTTTAAAAATGACTTCGCCTGAGCTAATTTGGCTCACGCCAGAAACCATATTGAGGAGCGTCGATTTTCCAGCGCCTGATTTACCCACAATACCCAAAAATTCACCTGGATAAATGTCTAAATTAATGTCATCAAGCGCTTTAAATTCACCAGCCCCAGTCTGGTAAACCTTATTCACGCCTTTCAATTGAAGAAGTGGCTCGTTATTTTGAGTATTAGCGGCCAAAATATCACCTGTTCTTTTAGTAAAATGCTTAAAATTCTGGATTGTGAAGGTCTTTTGATGCGACGTTTGAGATTATTTTCACAAACAGTTTTATATTAATCGGTATTGCAGTCAATTACAATAACTATTTATCTAATTCACACCTAAATTGAGCTGAAAGTAAATAATAAAACTGTCCTAAAAGAGTTTAAGCGACATCATTCGTTAAGAACCCTTTTATAAACGCTTGTTTTTATTAAATCAAAGGAGTCAAAACTGATTTTGACGAGTTTTGTGACTTTTTGAAAAATACTGTGTCCAATAAGTGAAAAGCGTTTTGTGAAGATTCCTCCCCCTAGCCACACCTCCTCACAAAACTGGCACACACACATAACTAGCAAGGATTTTCCTCACCGGCTGACAGGTCACAGCCACTAGTTAGCACAAAACGCAATGAAAAACCCGTTGGTTCTCCACCAGCGGGTTTTCTATTTTTATTAACTTTAAGACGTGCTTTTATTCGTAGACTTCCAAATCTTGTCCAAGGACAACACGGCCGTTATACAGATCCGTGATTTCCTTGAGCAGATATTCGTCGCTGTGGAACCCCCACGTCATGTAATGATTGAGAATCAGCAATCCCGGTTGGGCTTTATTGGCGATCTCAGCCAGTTCAACTGTCGACGTGTGGGCTGTTGAGTGATATTTTTTCCAGCCTTCATCCCGCTGGTCGAGGCTCGCCTTGCAATACACCTCATGGATCAAAATGTCGCATCCCTTTGCCGCGTCCGCCATCACGGGCAGGGCACAGGTATCACCTGAGTGCACAATCGTTTTGTCATCCGAAATGAAGCGTAGTCCAAAGGCATCGAGACCACCATGCTGGACACGGAACGATTCTACATAGACGTTGCCATCTTCATAAACAAACCCTTCTTCAAACTCATACACTTCCAGTTCCAACGGAGTATCAAGCGCTGCTAAGCCGTATTGATGTTCACCAATCCCGATTTGAAAGGCACGAAGAAGATGTTCAACCATGTTTTTGGTGCCAACAGGCCCATAGATTTGAACGGGCGAAGTGCGTGTTTTAACCCACGGCGCAATAATAAAGTCGGCTAAGCCAACGACGTGATCAGGATGAAGATGGGTCAAAAAAATGCGGGTCAACTTACTGTCATGGAGCGCCGTCACCCCTTGATTTTCAGCTTCAGAGATGCGTTGAATTGTCCCACCACCACAGTCGATGATATAGGGTTGATCGTTCACAATGATGGCTGATGAGTTTTGATAACGATGTGGCTCACAGTTGGGTGTGCCTGTACCGAGTAAAACAACTTTTGTATTTGACATGTGTTCCTTTTCTAAATTCTGCGTAGCTCCCGCAAATTCTCTCGGAGCATGATGATGGCCAAAAATGATAGGCTACCCAGCAAAGCAATCCACCAAAATCGCCAAATAAGAAGCAGTGTCGATATAACAGCCAGCAATACGGTGACGTTCAGCAATAAACGCACCAACCGCCCCTTGATGGTTGCTTCAATAAAAACAAAGGATGCCACCACAATAACTGCCGCTAACAACCAATATTGTCGAAGGACTGGAATGGCAAACACCGCAATAAGCGCAATCACAAGCATCCCACTGCTTAATGCTGCCCAAATGTCTACCGAAAGCCGCTGTTCGGACAAAGGCGGTTCGGGGTCGTGCGTATGGCGAATGTGGGCACGTGGATGTCCAAAATCCCCTTTTTCAACACGCTTGAGATAGTTCTGTAGCGCCGTTTTGGTTTCAATCAGTTCGGATTGCTCTTTACGAACCCCTTGAAGTTCTTTTTCTAATGCATCGAGCTGGTCTTCTTTGTCTTTGCGGAGCGGAGTCTGATAATCCGTTTCTGAAAAAGCGGCCGTTTCTAATGCCAAGACGCGCACATTTTCACGCAGGTGATCATACACCTGTGTTAGCTGTATCTCTTTTTCGTCAATATTGGTGAGCTGCTCTTTGATAATAACGGCCGTTTCTCTTGGAGGAGGTACCTTATCCAAACCAGACCAACCCAGTGGATCGGACCATGCTTGACGAACAGAACCATCACGATTAAATTTCGCGCCGCCCGGTGCTCGTTCACCCCCTAAAAAGTCACGCGTATCATACCCCCAAAGTCCTCGATACCGCTCAGCCCATTCATGGTCGGGCTGGAGAATGATTGGCATCCATTGACGTTCACTTTCGGGGCCAATTTCAACACCATCACCCCGTGCATAATCAATAAACGGAACGCGGAGTAAGCCTTTTACCTGTTCTGCAATCTCCTCTTGACCCTGCCCGAGCTGTTCAACCCACATCTTTTGACCCCACTCGATAAGCTGGGCCACCGGCTGCAAAAAGGCAGGGGCGATACCCATTAAATACTCCCCTTTAGCGAAGTAGCTAGCGTGTGAGCCTGCCCCTGAGTAGATCACAGGATGTGTCCCGACTTTAGCGAGCTCGTTGTCATCCCAGCGGCGGCGTAAATCATCACCTGAAAAATCATGGGAAGCATAAGCGACCCAACGCGGCTCGGGTGGAGCGTCCCCTTCATCTGAAAGATACACAAACACCTGCTCCCAATCTGCTTCATGATCATTGACGCCATAAAAGCCGCTGCGCCAGTTGTTCATGACGTAGAAAAAGAGATAGTGCAGAATGATGTACCCCCCTTCGCGAATAACACGGCCGTAATACACGTCCCGACCATCTTC
>JANQSK010000909.1 GCA_028284105.1 Anaerolineae bacterium | reverse complement strand
TTTGAATATTGTCATCAATGCGGCTTCAAGTGCGCTAGAGCGGGATGGGGAAGCATGCGTGATTGGGCTTGATGATTTTTTGAATGCGACAAAGGTGAGCCTACATGCCAAAAAGGTGATTGGAACTTAATAAAGGATTAGTTGGTGTAATCTTTCATTAAAGGCAGAAAATAGAAAAATCAACAAAGATGATTTTTGCCCTGAGATTAAAATAAATCCCAATGATTGTCTTTGTTTGATTTTGGTGGGTTGTTTTTCCCTGTCTTTCTAGCCTTGAGTCGAGCTCTAACATAATCGGCCTGGGCTTCTTTGGTCCAAGTGCCAATATCTTCTAGATTTAAGGAGCGAATATAGGCTTCAATGTCTATATCTTTGTCAATTTGTTTTGGGAGCTTGTCGAGTGCATCTTTTTTATCTTTCATCATTCAGAATTAACTTAAAAATTACACTATACCATTGAAATGGCTTAGTAGAATCCCTCTCTTGCACTACGGCCGTTTCACGTTAAAGTACCCGGATGATTAAACCCATTCGCTGGTCCACCTTTTTTCGAGATTTTATTTTCATTCAGATTGGCTTTGCTGTGTTTGGCCTGTCAATTGCCTTATTGATTCAAGCGAACCTCGGTACAAGCCCTTGGGTGATGTTGACCGTTGCCTTATCAGACATCATCGGTTGGAGTGTAGGCATATTAACCATGCTCATTGGGTTCGTTGTGCTTGCAGGGTCGCTTTATTTTAAAGAGCAAATAGGGTGGGGAACGTTGGGTAATATTTTATGCATTGGGCCATGGCTAGATGGGGCACTTTTATTCGTTCCTTCTGTGACAGGAAACTGGCAAATACAAGGGATTATGCTGGTAGCTTCTGCTCTGTTGATGGGGATTGCAACGGCCGTTTACATTAGTGTCGAAGCAGGGGCTGGGCCACGTGATACATTGATGCTAGCCGTCACTCGGAACAGTCGTTTTAGTCTGCGGCAGGCACGCACAGGGATTGAACTTGTTGTACTGCTGTTTGGGGTCATATTGGGTGGGCCAGTCGGTATTGGAACGGTCATTTTTGCCATCATCATTGGGCCAGCCGTACAGTGGGGATTTCGCCTTTTCGGAGTGGAAGCTAAAAAAGCTTGAGGATGTTATCGAAGTGGCAATCTTTGGCCAATTTCTAGAATCTCTTCATGATAATAAAAAGCAATAACATCACTTGTATTGTGTAGAATGAGCACGTCATCACGCCCTGGCATAAATAGATGATTCCAGTTATCAAGGAATTGCTCTGTATCGACAACGCATACAGCTTCCCGTCCATGCACAATCTGAACTGTTCCACTGTTTGGAAATTGTTCCTTTAACCAAATCTTTGCAGCTTGATCATTTTGAATAGCATACGGTGTGATATTTGAGACTGTCTTTTCGTTGAGTCCATAACGTTGATTACTTGAATATTGCAGTGCGTATTCATAGGCATTTTTAGCCTTTTCAAGCTCAAGCCACCTCGCTGTAACACCACATTCTAAATATTCTTGTTTTTGATAATTCATTGCTTGGTACACTCAAATATCAATGCAAGCGGTTTGTGCCGATGAGGTTCTAAAGCAGGCTTCTCTTTGATAACTTGCTCGCTTGCAAAGACATCTGTGGCTTGCCAAATAAAACCTGCTTTGGTGAGGATTTTTTGATAAACGGCCGTTTTTCGAACCACAATGGGTAAACGTAATTGATTAGAGCCTGGCATTGTCAAAATGCCATCTTGATTGGGTTTTAGGTGGGATTGTCGATCTAAGCGTTGGATAAAGTCTGGATGCGTAATTGTGATGAGAAGCTTTCCGCCTGACGACATAACACGGAAACATTCTCGTAATGTTCGCTTTATACCTGCCGTTGACAGTTCGTTAAATATCATCGTGGCTATAACGAGATCAACTGAATTTTCTTCGTAAGGGAATGAACTTCGGACATCTAATTGAGCATAGTTTGCGTCTGCAATCCAAAAATGTTTTTTGGCATGTTTGAGCAGTTCAGCCGATTGATCTGTGATATTTAATTGAGCTGGCTGTTGCCCTGCAAAATGCTTC
>JANQSK010000906.1 GCA_028284105.1 Anaerolineae bacterium | reverse complement strand
GAAGCATACGGTTCAACAGGTGACCAGAAAACCCATACTGCAGGTAAAACGGATTTAGCGGCACTGGCGAGAGCGGCAGGAATTGAGAAAGTGCATGAAGTTGATGGCAAAATGGCAAAAGAGCGATTGGCATCTTGTTTAAAAGAATCTGGTCCGCATGTGATAGTCGCAAAAGCGGACAGTGGGAGTCCGAAGCTGAGTGCGATTCCCATGTCGCCAGGGTTAATACGAGATAGATTCCGAGATACCGTTCACTCCTAATAATTTTAACGAATTGCAACAGTGTTCGTTTTTCAAGACCCTCTTTTACTCAAAAGAGGGTCTTTTTGTTGACTAGCAGTTGAAAAAATGATAATATATAACCATATGGTTATATATGAAGAGCAACTTGATTTAGTCTTTGGTGCCTTATCTGATTCAACACGACGTGGCATGTTGGCTCAGCTTTCCAACGGTGAAACCAATATTTCTGCATTGGCAGAGCCATACAATATTTCGCAGCCGGCCATTTCAAAACATTTGCGCGTCTTAGAAAAGGCTGGGCTTATTGAAAGAACGAGAAAGGGGCGCGATCACATCATTCGTGCTAATCCAGTACCAGCCGAAAAAGCGCGTGATTGGATTTCTTATTATGCGCACTTTTGGAATCAGCAGTTTGATGCTGTTGATCAATATCTAAAGGACAATCAGCCAGATGAGTAGTGATGTTTCCTATGAAAACGGCCGTTTAACCGTCATTCGCACCTTTGATGCGCCACGGGAAGCCGTGTTTGACGCCTGGATTGAAACGAGCAAAGTGCAGCTTTGGTGGGGGTGTGCTTATGCCATACAAGTCCAGTCTGAAATTGAGCCAACGGTGGGTGGAAAATTTAATCACCTCATGAAACTAAAAGAGGTTGGCGACTATCTTCATAAAGGAGTCATAACAGCGTATGAGCCACCGGCTTTGTTAGCTTATGATCTTTATGATGGATTTAACCACGAAAGGATGCCGGTGAGGGTGGAGTTTATAGAGGAAGGACTGGGCACAAAAGTGTGTTTGACTCAAGAAAACCTGCCAGACAGTTACAGTCAATTTGTAAAAGTGGGCTGGTCTGCTGGTTTTGAGAAATTAAGCGAAATTCTTGAACAAGAAACGGCCGTTTCTTAACTCACAATACCAATCACATAAATTCTAAAAATTTGGAGGAAAAATGAAAGAAGCTATTCCTTATTTGATGTTTTCGGGTACCTGTCAAGAAGCCCTCAATTTTTACAAGCGTTGTTTAAATGGAGAAATCGTCTCTATGCAAACAGTTGGAGAATCACCGCTTGATGTTCCTGAACAGTTTCAAAATCGGATCTTTGATTCTGAATTTCGAGCCGAAGGGGTTCGGTTTAAAGCTTCTGACGACATGCCGGGTCAAGAAGTGGCGAAGGGGGCAAATTTTGCTATTTTTGTGACCTTTACTGATCATGGTGAGCAGAAGCGTGTATTTGAGTCACTTTCTTCAGGTGGGCAAATACAATTTCCATTAGAAAACAACTTTGGTATGCTAGTCGATAAATATCAGGTGCAGTGGATGTTAGCAGGTTAGGAGGAATTGAATGAGCAATCGTAATTTTGATCCAACAGACCCAATTAAAATAAAAGCTGGACAGTACACGGGTGTCGATAAAGGTGCTGCCTGTACTCAAACCTCCTTTAAATCAGGAAAGAAAGCCTTTTTGTACATTGGTGAGCAGGGTGGCCGCTACAAAGCGATGTTTAAACTCAAAGCATCGATTGCAGAAGCTGATTCTCTTTCACAAAAAGAGCCTAAAAACTATGAAGTGGGCAAACATGGTTGGGTGACAGCTCGCTTTTCGGCTGATGAACCGATGCCTCAAGAGATTTGGGAACGTTGGCTAGATGAGAGTTATCAACTCAGTTTGAAGAAATAGCCTAGCCCATTTCACGAATGGCTAAAACAGGCGGTATGCTCTCTTTTTGGCTAGCTTGAAGGAGAGCATACCTTTAAAAAGCGAAGAGTCTAAGCAATTAATTTCTCTTCAGCCCAATAGCTGGCAGCAAAGACTAGTAAACAAGCGGCGGTTAAGCAAACGGCCACCCATGGAAGGCTGTCAAGACTTAATTGCCGTACAGAAAATCCACCTAAAGTTGATCCCAATGAAATGCCTAAATAAAGAAATGAAGCATTGAGCCCTAATATTGCAGACGCAAGGGGTGGGGCCAATGTGACCAGCCGGGTTTGTTGAGGCGCATTGAATCCTAAGCCAACTAATCCCCAAAGCCCACTCGCTAAAAATCCTACCCAAAGCCAGTTCTCAATCAGAGGCATCATAACAAAGGCTACGATTAAAAGAAGTAGGAATATTAAGATTGTTTTACGAGCACCAATACGATCGCTTAAATTTCCACCCCATAAATTCCCAAAGAAACCAGAGACACCATTTGTTAAAAACAGAATGGTAACTCCAATTGTACCTAGGTCTGTTCTTGATTGGACATAAGGGGTGATAAATGTAAAGAGTGTTAATTGTGCAGCCAGCTGGATGAGGGTCACTATTAAGATCATGAGTAGTGTGCTGTTTTTTAACACTTTCCAGAATGCTGAAAGGTCAACAGGGGGGGCTTCCACCTTCGTGGGTACTTGAGCCACGATGGCAAATACGGCCGTTCCAGCTAAGAAGGCCACTAATCCAAACGTTATGCGCCAGCCGAACGTAAGCCCCACATAGGTGCCCAGCGGAATGCCTAATGCAGTGGCAGCTGTAAAGCCGGCAAACACAAGGGCAATTGCTTTTCCTCTGTCTGATGGTTCGCTGATAAGAGCCGCTAACGTGGATGCGACGGGCGTAAATATGGCTGCCCCGAGTGCTGTAATGATTCGAGCAATGAGCATGATTGAGTAAGTTGGTGAGATGGCCGCTAAGCCATTACCCAAGGCAGCTAAAATCAGACCAATAATCAGAAGACACTGACGATCGAGCTGACCAGTAAAGGCAATAAGCAACGGGGAGCTAATCGCATAAACCAATGCGTAGACTGTAATCAATTGTCCAATGGCGTTTAGTGACACGTTGAAATCATCTGCTAATGGTTGGAGAACGCCAGCAACCACAAGAGACCCAATACCCACAGCAAAGTTGCCGAGGGCCATTGCGTAAAGTGCATATTTATTTTTCATTTTATTACCCAGGAAGGGTGAACACTCCGCCGGTTATGGCGTGAATGATTCTGCTCAATTGTTGATTCCGCTTGCTTGCAGCGGAATTGATTATTTAACTAGTTTGAAGCCAAATTCACGGCCGTATCCTTGCCCAAAGGCAAGCGCAAACCAAACGCGAGTCATGCTGTCTATGAGAGTAGCTTGGCCTTCATCACCAATGTACACTGCCTCCAGGCCAATCGCTTCAATTAATTTATGAACGTCTGCCCGTTTTTCATCTGAGCCACAATATAATAACGCCAGTTTGTCACCGTTGATCTGAGGGTTGGCAAAGTTTTCCCAGCCTAGGGAGCTAAAGGCACGATAGACGAATGCTTCAGGCGCGGCTGTTTGTATTGCCTCAATATTATTCATGACTTCACTGCCTACGTTGTTCGTGGCATCGATGACAGCTTTGCCTCCGAGAGAATCTTTGTTTTCAGATAAGAAGTCGCCGATTGCTTTCCCAGGGATGGCGAGCAAGACAAACTCACTGTTGTGGATGGCTTCAGAGATGGAAACGGCCGTTGCCTTCCCATCACTTTCATCTAAACAGCGCTGGGCCTTCTCACTCATTTGGCGCACGCCAAACGTAACCGTGTGCCCCGCATGTGCCCATTTAACACCTAATACTCGTCCAATATTTCCTGTGCCGATGACTGCTATTTTCATAATTGTTCCTTTAAAAAGTGTGCGTAGTGCGTATTTCGTTGAAAGACACAGCTTGCGAAATACGCACTACGATTTCATTTAATCCTAAACACCCAATGCTTCAACTACTAACTTTGCAGCGGCGGTGCCTGAATATTGCTGTTGGCCAGTAATCAAATTGCCATCACGCACCGCGTGAGATTTAAATTGGCTGTTCACAATAAAGTTCGTGTTTGCTAACTTGCGTGCTTCTGATTCAATCCGGAACGGTTGAATGGGTTTTCCAACGAACGAATCTGCAAAATCTTCTTCAGAGTCTGCAAAACCCGTCCATGTTTTATCTTTTACGAGAAGCTCACCATTTGATAACTCCGTTTTTAGCAAGACACAGGTGGCATGGCAAATAACGGCCGTTGGTTTTCCGGTTTCGTAAAAGTTAGCCAGCGTTTCTTGTACGGCCGTATCGTTATAAAACGTCACCATCGGTCCTTGACCACCCACTAGGAAAAATGCTGAATATTGATCGAGATCAAGCTCACTCAACTTTAGGCTATTGTTCACCTTTTCCATCAGTTGTGGGGAGTTGATAAAACCTAAGCTGATTAAATCAGATGCTGAATATTGGCTTTCATCACGGGGATCGCTGAATGAATCACCCATTAATTCACCACCCTCAGGGCTGGCAATATCCACTTCATACCCGTTTTCGATGAATTCCCAGTAGGGGTGAGTTAGTTCTGCCCACCAAAAGCCAATAGGCCAGCCAGTGGTTGGAGAAACGGCCGTGTTTGAGGCCACTAATAAGACACGTTTTGGTTGGTCTGGATTTAAGATATCGATTGTTCCACTCATTATGGATTCCTCTTTTTTTATGGTTTTGACGGGCAAATTCATTCGTGTTGGCCCGCCAAACTCCTGCTTTACAAATTGATAAATGCAGTGTAGGCTTTATACAACTTTTGCACAAGTACGCACTTTTTTGGAATATAGTACCCAAAAGGAAACTGTAGAATGACAAACGCAGCAAATCGCATCCATGCCTGTCCGATCGAAACCTGTTTAGAATTGTTGAGTGGGAAGTGGAAGCCCCGAATTTTGTGGCATGTTCATGAAAATGATGTGCTCCGATTTAATGAGCTTCGTCGAAAACTGCCGGGCATTACTACCAAAATGCTAACCCAACAGCTTCGGGAATTAGAGCGGGATGGGCTTATTCACCGTGAGGTATACCCTGTGGTTCCCCCAAAAGTGGAATACTCTTTTACTGAATTTGGACAGACATTTCGTCCTGTATTGAATAATATTGCTGAGTGGGGCGTTGCTCACAATGCTAAGATAGTATCGTTGCTAGAAGAGTAATAAGTAGACCTTAGTTTTAACAATAAGTGATAAAAAATTTCCCTTATTCATGCTTGTTTTTGTGCCTTAAACAAATAGAAAAACCCATATTAAGGAATCAACATGTCGAAAATTAAATATGAAGAAATCATACGGCCGTATATGGAGCAAGGTGCTGCGTTAGGAACGGCCGTTGCGGTATTGCAAAATGGACATCTAGCGTATGCAGGTGGGTTTGGCACAACAAGCGTCGAAGACGGGGGTGTGCCTGTCAATGAGAAGACCTTATTTGCCTATGGCTCAATTTCCAAAACATTTTGTGCCATGTTAATCATGCGATTAGTCGAAGAAGGTCTGTTGGATTTAGACAGACCCATCGTGAACTATTTGCCTAAGTTAACGTTTAAAGATGCAAAAAATGGGCCGAAGGTGACTTTAAGACACCTTTTGAGCCACACGAGTGGTTTGCCCATGGCAGGTAAGTATTGGGGGCCTCGTCATCCAGAATCATTGGGTGAATCGGTGATTGAGCAAGTAAGTCAATACGACTTTTTGTCGGCCCCTGGACAACTGCATCTTTATGCCAACACCGTGATTTGTACGGCAGGTTATGTGGCTGAAGCTGTCACTGGCAAATTTTATGATGAACTAGTGCAGGAATATCTTTTCGATCCCCTCCAGATGAACACAGCGACTTTTGATCCTGCTGTCGTAATGACCTATCCCCTAGCTCAAGCGCACTATGAAGAGGATGGTGACCTTAAAGTGGTGCATCGGATGCCATTCAATGTAAGTGGTAATCCGTCCGGTTTTTCTTATGGTTCAGTGCTCGATTTGGCGAACTATGCTCAAATGATTTTGAATGATGGTCGATATGACGGTGCACCATTTTTGTCATTAGAATCCATTGTTGAGATGCACCAGCCGTATGGTCATCTGTTCATTGAAGGGGCGGCTCATCCCTTTTCACAAATGAACACGGGGTATGGTTTGGGTTTTCAGGTGGGTCATTACAAAGGCATTCGTTCTGTGCGTCATGGAGGCATGAATCTGAGCAACAATTGCTTTTTTGATCTGTTTCCTGATGAGAATACGGCCGTTATTACACTCACCAACTACTGCAATGATCCCGTTCTTATGGAGATGATTTGTGCCCTTTATGATGAAGCGCTGGGTATTGAAGAAAAGGGGCTTCTTTATCATCCGAAACCCGAATCTGTCGAAGCCGATCCTGCTGAACTCAAAAATTATTGTGGATTATTTTTGTGTGTCGAATTTGGGCAACTTGTGAACGTTAAGTTGAGTAATGGGACGTTAAAAGTTAAGGTTGATGACAATGAGCGTGAAATGGTGCCAATAGGAAACGGCCGTTTTTACACTGAAGTCACACCAACCTTTCGTCAAATGATTCAATTTGTACATAAGCCTAACGGAGACCTCGATTATATGATGATGAGTGGGGCTCCGTATCACCCGTGGTCAATTGAGGATAGGATTGATACTTCCAATTGGCCTTCGTGGGTGGGACTGTATCGTGATCCGACAAACCACAACCCCAAGGAAGTTATTGATGTCGTTTATGAAAATGATGTGCTCTATTTTTCAGAAGATGGCGAAGAGAGTGAAGGGCAAGCCATTGGGTCAGCTACTTTCTTAACGCATATTGGATTAGTTGAGTTTGCTTTCGATGAACAAGAACGGCCGTATTTAACAATCGGAAAAGCGACGCGCTACTTTAAATCATAAACGTTTTGGGTATACCCCTTGGCTTTCTAATAAAACGAACAACGGCATGCTGGCTTTGAAAAATTGACCAATAAAACAAAAAACCAAGCCCAATCATGATCCAAGCTGGTGCAGGGAGGCCAAGCGGAATGCTTAAAAATGCCAAAATCAAAACGATTGCGATTAGTGCAATTGGAAAAAGCATCTTCAGCCAAAACGGCTGATTTTTAAAGAGTGCATCAAAGAGCTGGGTCGTTGCCATTAAGGTGATGCTTGGAATTACGGCATAAAGTAGATATCGAATTAAAACGCCAACAGCTTCACCTGATGACATTGACACTCCACCATCATCTGAGATGAGGAAAACGGCAAAAATGACCCCAGCCATACCAAAGAGTAATCCTAAAATGGTTAAAAAGGTCATGAAGAACGGGATGAAGTGGAGGCTAAGCTTTTTGAAGTTAATAGATTTCATTTGATTGTTTTTTGATGGGTCAGTTCATGGCTTATTACGTTGAATCGATAAAAATCGTTGCATTTTTCTCAATTAAACTGACATGAAGAGAAGGCAAAAATATCATTTATTGGTTCTTATACCCTTTTGGATGAGCCACATCCTGATGATTGTAGCTCCTGTGTCGGCATGCTCGACTGGCGTGATTGTGATGCCTATTTGGCAAGAACAGTTTGAGGTAAACGGCCGTGATTTTCCATTGGATGTTACGGTTTCAACTGAACCAAACAAGATCAATATCTACAATGATTCAACCAAGCCGATCTATCTGTTAAATCAAGGTCAAAAAGAAGCATTAGAAGCCGAGCCGACTTCATTTAACAATATTCTTGAGCAACGCGAAGCTGTAGATGGGTCTCAGAGTCTAGATAGCCCTCTTTTGATCAAGGTGGGCTCAGCACAGATGCTTACCCGCGAGTGGATATACCAGTTAGATGACTCTTTAATTGAGAATGAGTTAGATTGGGGAACTCTATCCAATTCTGAACCAGAATCTTCTTCAGAATTTACCCTCCCTGAGCCGCAAGAATCGACACTATTTTTAACAGATCGGGATCAAATTATCGAGATTCCCATCAGTATTATTTATCTGGAAAATGAAAGCGAGAATATTCAAAATTCGCAGAACATATTCTCATCATCTGGTTGTACGGTATTCCCTTCATATGTTCCTTTTATTGGTATTGGAATTCTTCTGATTATGGTTTCATATCAACTTCAAAAGCGGCTCAAATCATAGCGAAATGCAGGTTGCAAAGCATGCAAAAAAGGGGATAATACCGCCATATTGTCTTATTAGATAAAACAGTCCCACTAGGCAAGACATTATGGCACGCGCGGTCACCCGAACATTTGATATCTTAGAGACCATTTCTCATCATCCTGAGGGAATTGGCGTAAATGAGATTGCGCGTCAGACAGACCTCCACAAAAGCACCGTTTCCCGATTACTTATAACCCTAGAAAATTTGGACGTTGTTGAGCGACGTGACGATGGCGCTGGCTTTTCAATCGGCTCGAAGCTCCAGCAAATTGCCTTTCCTGAAAATGGGATTGTCGATTTGGTGAGCATCACACGGCCGTTTTTGCAAAACTTGTGTAGTCAAATTGGGGAAGATATTGGGCTGGCTGTTGCTAAAGAAAAAGACGTTTTGTATGTCACGCAAGTGCAAAGCGAACAACAAGCTGTTCAGGTTCCAGATTGGTCAGGGTCCCGTTTTGCCTATCACGTCACGTCGAGCGGGAAGCTGATGATGGCCTACTGGCCTGAAGCGAAGTTAGAAGCTTACTTGAAACGGCCGTTAGAAAAATTTAGCGAAGGCTCTGTCACGGATCCCGGTGAACTCATAGTTGCGCTTGATGAAATTCGGCAACAAAAATGTGACTGGACAAAAGGGGAGTTTGCTGAAGGGTTTAGCGCCGTTTCAGCCCCAATTTTCAACAGCAATGGGCAAGTGCAAGCCGCTATCAATATTTATGCACCCACATTCCGATTTCCAGCCGGAAAAGAGAAGGAAATTACCCACTTAATCCTAAGCGTTAGTCGACAGTTGACTGAAAAGCTTGGGGGCGATGTGGGAATGTTTGAATAGCGTCGGGATTCATCCCGATGAAGAAGAGCATAGAGAGAAAGGCTGAAAAATGAAGGATAAAGGCTGGAATGCTGACAAGCTGAAATGCTTTTGAGCTTACAGTCTACAGCTAAAAAGGAAACCCACTATGACTGAACAACGTGTACGCAAAAGACGTGGGCGCGGGGGAAGACAGGCGGTCCGACCTCCTGCTGCAAAACCTGCCGTTTGGCCTGGTATGGTTGGTGGCCATTACAAACCGCTAACCCAAAGGGAAATGGAGCGCATCCACGCCACCGTTTTAGATATCATGGAAAACATTGGTTTTGCCCAAGCCACTCCATCAATGATTGAAATCCTTACTGAAGCTGGCTGCTGGATGACAGATGATGGACGAGTCCATTACCCTCGCCAACTAGTTGAAGACGTTCTCGCCAACGCGCCCAAAAAATTTGTCATGCCTGGCCAAGATCCCAAGTATGACATCGAAGTGGGGGGTGGTCGTGTTCACATGGGGACAGGGGGTGCCGCGCCGGTGGTTGTCGATTTCAAAACGGGCCATTATCGCGCATCAACATCTTTAGACCTTTACGACATCGGTCGTTTGGTGGATACCTTAGATAATATTCATTATTTTTGGCGACCCGTCGTGGCGGGTGATACGAACACTACAATGGACCTCGACATCAACACTGTTTACGCCGCTATGAATAGTACAACTAAGCATATTGGTGCTAGCTTTGTGCATGGGAAAAACTTGTATGCAGCAGTTGATATGATGGATATGGTGCTGGGAGGTGAAGGTGAGTTCCGCAAACGGCCGTTTTGTTCCATCTCCTGTTGTCACGTTGTCCCTCCTTTGCGCTTTGCTGAGGAGTCCTGTGATGCGCTGGAAGCAGCGGCGCGTTCAGGCATGCCCATCACCTT
>JANQSK010000894.1 GCA_028284105.1 Anaerolineae bacterium | reverse complement strand
GAGGTGCAACGGCCGTTTCTCGAACAGCAAGTTGCTCTGCAAATACGGCTTTTGCTTCTTCTAAATTGAAATCAGGTCCAAGCTCACCTGAAAGCAGTGGGTTTGCATGTGGATCAAACTCTCTTCCTAATAGTTCTGCTTCTCGCGCATCCTGCCGAGCGACCTCTTCCTCCTGAGAAGCGTAAGCTTCAGATTCTGCCGCAACATAATCATGAAAAGCAGCTAATTCGCTCGCTTGCAAAAGCGGTGCAAACAACATAGAGACAACAATAAATAGATTGATAGCCGCCCGGAATTTTCTCGATTGTGCATTTGAGATAAAAAACACCATGAAGGCTACGAGAGCCATTAACAGTGCACTATTGAGTAGTGCGGTTTCAACCGCCTCAGAAGAAAGGTCGATTCGTCCCAACAAAGCCACAAATGAAGTCACGGGTTCTGCGAAGTTAAAAGAGCTTGCTTCAGCCATCACCCCGTTCCAATTCATAAAATCAGTCACGATTTGGGCTTCTACCCATTCATTTGAGCCAGATTGAGCAGGGAATGTTAACGTCATGATTTGACGAACGGGTAAACCACTTGTGCTTACCCAAAGTTCCCCAGTGCCTCGCATATCAACATATTCTTGGGCAAGTCCCAGAGAAATTCCATGTGGCAATTCTCCAGATTCACGCAATTGTGCCTGCAACTCGTTACGCATTAACGCTGCATATTTGGGTCCAGAGAGATCAAATTGATACCGTGTCACGTCACGAAGCTGAGAAGACGGAATTAAAGAATGTGGGTTTGAAACACCAACGGCCGTTTCTGGCTGAGTATCTGCAGTCGTCAGACGAATATTTTCAGCGGCATTGAGAAACCCAAGCGGATCTCCACCAGGAGCAAACATATCGGTTGCTACGTCAAGCTCAGTCCATTCATCTGAGCTATCGTAACGGCCGTATGACCTTCCTTCCTCAACCATAATGGCAATTTCTGGCTCATTCCCAATCGCCATCAGGATATTCATTCGTTCTTCAGGTCGATCCATTTCCCCATCAATCCGCGTTTGTTCTATTCGCGGTGTCAACCCCACATTTTCAATGCTCAAAGCGGGATGGATCGTCTGCAACACATTGGTTTCAAATTGATATTGACCGCTAGTTTGGGCATTTTGCCAAGCAGTTTGCATCTCGCTTCTTGGGCTGTTTTTGCTAAAAACAGCCGAAATCGGCTGTGCAACCAAAAATGTCAATATGGCCAATAGGGTAATGCCGATAGTGAACTGACGTGAGAAGCTGAAATTTTTGCGTTTTTTCATGAATGGTCCCTGTTTAAAAAAATGTTACTGATATGCACATTGAATGACCCACAGGCAAACAATGCAGACAAATTAAATAGGCTATCCTAAGAACGGTTGTGAGTTTAGATTGTTTATTTTGGGTAGGTCATCTTTCTTCCAAGAAGAAACACTGCCGCAAAAGACTTAATATCTAAATAACTAGCCTGAAACATTTCGAATAATGCTATAAATTTTGTAAACAACGTGGGGGCTTCCAATATTGAAGTTGCTTTGTCTTGCATGCAGTCTTCGATGTCTATTCAATATTTGATCTTTTAATTTAATAGATGTCTACAATCAACTACGGCAGTAACAACACAATAGTTAAAGAGCCACAAATCTTTCCACGGTAGCATGATACAAATCAAACGTCTCATGATCGTCTCATGGGTTTGACACGGCCTTATAGGAATAAAAAAGACCCCAAATCCTTGAGGTCTTTTAATCAATGTGATTTAATTTTTACTTTTTACTAGAAAACGAAGTGTCTAATTCAATTTAACTTTGATCAGCCATCCATTTAAGGGCAACGGCCGTTAAACTCGCTACCCCCACAAGCAACGCCTCCTCATCAATTCGGAAGGTTGACGTATGAACAGGATATTCTCGATCCCATTCGGGATTCTTAACGCCAAGTCGCAAAAATGCACCGGGAGCCTCTTTAAGCATGTAACTAAAATCTTCACTGGCCATCATAGGGTCCATTTCAAAGGTTTTATCCGTACCAAGCAGCGGATTAAGCGCATCAAAGGCAACGGCCGTTGCTTCAGGATCGCAAACGGTTGGTGGCAGCCCTTTTTGAATTTCGAGCTTATAGCTTCCCCCTAGGGACTCAGCAATTGAGCATGCCCGTTCTAATTCCACATAAAGCTGCTCACGAATATCCTGAGTCATGCTACGGATAGTGCCACCAATTTCGACTGTTTCAGGGATAACGTTTCGTGCCGTTCCAGCATGGAAGGTACATACCGAAATAACACCAGGAGCTAGTGGATCAATACGCCGACTGATGATGTTGTTAATGGCCTGTACCACTTGAGAAGCAATCAAAATGGGATCGTTCGCGAGATGAGGGCGAGCCCCATGCCCCCCAAAGCCCTTAATTGTCAAATCAAAGGTATCCCCAGCTGCCATCAAAGTTCCAGCACGTGTAGCCACTTTCCCGACTTCTGTTTTTGTATCAACATGCAGGCCAAAAACGGCGTCAACATCTTTTAAAGCCCCTTCTTGGATCATCATGGCGGCCCCTGACATGCCATTCTCATCACGCGCCTCTTCTGAAGGCTGGAACAACAATCGCACATTTCCGGGCAAACGACCTTCGTCAGCAAACCCTTTAAGGAGTGTTGCTGCTCCCATCAAAATGGCTGTATGGGCATCATGCCCGCAAGCGTGCATCAGACCGGAGCGTTGACTATCAAACTCAAACCCATTTTCTTCCAAAATGGGCAAGGCATCCATGTCAGCACGAAGCCCGACCGTAGGACCACCTCCACCTTCGATTCGACCAACAACACCTGTGCGGGCAACGGCCGTTTCGGCCTCAACGCCTAAATCATTTAAAACGGATTGCACCAAACGGGCGGTCTGCACCTCAGTAAAGCTTATTTCAGGATGAGCATGAATCGTTCGTCGCCAATCCCTAACTTGTTTAAAAACATCTTTGGCTCTCGCCATAATTTCTTCAGGTTGTATCGTAGTTGTCATGAGATTCCCTTTTAGGAGGTGCGCTTAAAGCTGGCCAGCGCACACCCACACCTCTTCACCCTTTCATCATAAAACTAAAACAGCTTACTTATGTGTTCCGAAGTTTGTAGCCGTCGTTTTTTTCAAAGCAGCAACTCCGTTTCACTTAATCATCCGGCCAGGTGTCCAAGGTGCATCCAAATCAGCCATCTCTTCTTCAATTTCAGATAACGATTGAAGTATTGCCGCGAGATTAGCCACATGTGTGTCCATAGATTGTTGAACAAGTTCAAAGCTTTCACGCTGAGTCGCTGTTGGTAACTGACGCGTTCCCCAATGGCCAAAACTCAAGCGGAACATGCGCTCTTGTATAGAAGGCACATCGTTCTCTGACAAGTTTTGTCTTATTTCATTTCCATATAGTGCTTCGTTTACGGCCGTTAATGATTTTTGGAATGATTCAAGCCGGGCGATATAGCTTAAATCTGCTTTCGGTGTTTGGGTTACAGCTGCCAGCAAATGCTTTGCTCGACTCTTTGCCCGTCCAATTTCTTTACCAGCCCCCATCAAGCGACGCATGACGTCTCCAACAGATTGTTGGAAAGCGACCACTTCATCGAAATGGGCACTATCTTGATCAACTGGCAATGGTTTCACTGTAAAGGATTGTGCTTCACCCAATGTATGTATTGTTTCGCCATGCACTACAACCAGTTCAGCATGATACTGACCTGGCGCAACAAATGGCCCTTTTGGTGGTGAAGACCAAGGTGAAACAAACTTGGGCTTTTCAAGCACAATGGGCTGCGGTGGAGACAATCGCAAATCCCAACTAACGCGGTGTAACCCTTTGCCAAGCTTTCCTTTGATTCGACGGATCACATCCCCATTTTCATCTTTTATCAAGACAAATAAGCTTGGATCAATTTCGTCACGCTCTTGGCTTAATGCATCGTATCCAGGAAACGGTATATCTTTGTTTTCCTTGCGAAGTTCTTTTT
>JANQSK010000864.1 GCA_028284105.1 Anaerolineae bacterium | reverse complement strand
CGCTCATCTCGAGCCGCACTTTCACCAAGCCAAACACCTGTTAAAACGGCCGTTTCTGGCAACGAAAAGTAGTAAATAATCTCTTGCTCTTGCGCCGTTTGATTTTCATATATTTCATAAAGCTCAACCTCGGCCCAATCACCCTGTTCAATGATGGTTATTTCTTGATGCGTTTGAAGAATCTCACGATCAGCCACAGCTTGCCAACCCGCCTGTGCCTGACGCACATCCCAGGTTGTGCGCACGGCTCGCACAACTGTTTCCTCTTCACCTTCGGTAATCAGCTCATCAAAATAGTCTTCATATAGTTTTGCTGCATCATTTGACTCTTTTTCAAATACAGGATTGATGAAACTAAACCGGCCTGTGTTCAAATCTGACTTATCAACGGGGCGGTACAGCAATGGGCGGGCGACCTGTTCATAGGTGGCCTGTACGCGACTTGCTTGTTCATCTTCGAGGTTGAGTACGTCTCTATAAATGTCTCGAATGTGGAAAACGTCCCCTTGGGCGCTGATGTATCGGTATTGGGAAAGATACGCATTGAGTAGACCATGTTGAATGGCGGCCTCGTTATTGATGATGGCATTTTGCTCTTGCACAGTTTCTGGTCCATCTTTGAGAAAGGCAAATGCATTGTGCTGGGGTTGGGCGTCCGTCACAACAAATGCTGCGATGATGGTAAGAAATACGGCCGTTACAGCAATGACTGCTCGTTGAGAAGAGTACGCTTCGATTAATTTTTGGATGCCTTTCCACCAAGCACGAATATACAAAATTGAAATGGTAATGGGCATCGCTACAAATAAGGTAGCCGTATAGACCATTAGCATGAACCAAAAGATGATTAGTGGCACAAAATACCAATCGACATATCGGAAACGATCGCGAAATCCATCAATAAACCCTTCCCAAGTGAAAGTTCGGAGCCCTTCAAAGAAATCTTGAATTCCCAACATGATGCCTTCACCAGCACCATATCCCAGTGGTACTGCGTAAAAAGTAAGGATAATGCTTACGTAAAGACCAATGGTTAACAGAAGGGTGAGCCCCACGATACGAATGTGCTGAAATATAAACGGCCGTTGTTCAATCTCATCATCAATTAGCTGCCATAGGTAGGTCAAGATGCCTGCTGTTGCGATGATGAGAATTAAATTGACCTGAGGGGTCATTTGTCGAATGATAAAAAAGCGGAACGCTAACAACAGCATGATGGGGCCTTCAACACCATAGCCAAGCTTTAGTAGTTTGCTTGGGTTTCTCCGGAAAAGAAACCATGCCAAAATCATAGCTCCGAGCGGAACGAGCGCTAAAATGGTTCCATAAAGTAAGAATTGTGGTGGAATGGTGCTGACTCGAACAGCCTGAATAATGTCAGGCAGCACAAGGGGAATAAATCCAAAACCCATAAAGGATAAAAAGATTAAATTCCATGACCAAAATAAAAAATATCCGATTTTTCTATCAGTAATTAAGCTATTCCAAACTCTTTTCATTTCTATCTTCCTATGTAAATTTCCTAATTCAGAAACTCTCCAACTGTTGTATGCATGGCTTGATAAAATGATTTAACTTCTTGGGCATTTGGATCAACTGTTGAATCGAAAACAATTGACACCAACACCCACCTATCCCGTTCTAGCGACAAGTCTGACCAGATTCGCGTACCATAATCATCTGTTGTTTGACTGTTTGATTGGAACCAATATGACGCGGTGTACAAATCCTCATTATGGCCATTGCCAAGGGCAACCATGCGAATCGGCTGTGTTTGAGAAACAAGGTGGGTGGCGCTATCGTTGAGAGTAAGTCCGTATACTTCAAAACAGCGTTCAGGTCGGTGGTGAGCTCGCCAAGTTTTACTGCTGATGAGAATCATAGATCCTGATAATTCTCCCATGGTGAAGCGATATCGATCAGCGGATTCTGCGCCGTCTTTGATAAGCCATTCATTCTCAACGGCCGTTAATGGGGAATGTTCTACAGTTAATCCCTCTGAGAATTCCCAACTTGTGGTGTGGTGCAATAATCCTGTTTGAGGACGTGGTGTGTAAATCAAAGCGAATATGCTTATGATTCCAATGAGCATGATCATTTGAGTTGGGGTATTGTGATAGATGCGACTTTCTTTAACTGATAGGGCTACGTGGATGTTTTTATTGAAATGATCTTGCAAACGTAAAAGCCAAATGGCAGCACCACAAGCAATGACAAATCCTAAAACTCCAAGCGGAACATGAATCATTTCGGCCAAGAATCGCCAACCCATCACTTCACCGGTGATGATGAGTAGGCTAACTCGACTGAGATTTGCCAGAAATAAAACGATGACAAAAATAACGGCCGTTCCCCACCACCAGCTATTCATGTGCCGCTTTTCTAGCCACGTCGCT
>JANQSK010000848.1 GCA_028284105.1 Anaerolineae bacterium | reverse complement strand
CTCTGCATCATAGGTGAGTGGATTTTCGGCCAGCATACGGCCGTTTAGCTCAACCTTGGCTCGAAAGGGGGGGTAAATGGGTGGCTGGATGATGATCTTATCGGAGGCTCTTGTGAGACCTGTAACCATCAGACTCACAGCAGGTAACACTCCTGGACTTAGTGTGACCCAATCCCAATCAATTTCCCAGTTATAACGACGTTTGAACCAATCCATCAGCACCGTTTTGAAAGCGGGTTCAGTGGTTGTATATCCAAAGATCGGATGCTCCAAGCGTTTGGCCAGTGCCTCAGTCACGGCTGGGGGGACTGCAAAATCCATGTCGGCGACCCACATTTGGATCACTTTATCAGCACCCGTCCTCGGCTTATCATCATGTGTCATGATGCGCTTGCCGTTTTTAGTGAGCATTTTGTATTTAGAACTTCCTGTGTTAAATCGGCTGATTTCTTGGTCTAGATTAAATGACATCCTGCACTTCTCCTTAGTGGGGTGAGCGTAAGTATCAGGCGACAGGTGTCAGGAGTCAAATTTAGGGAGTCATTTTGAGGGTTTTATTGAAGAGGTATACGCTATTGGTTTTTGGGTCGATTAACCCATACCGGAACGAGAAAGACCAGATTTGCAATAAGGAAAAAGATGCTGGCTAAAAGGCTTATCCGATCGCCTGCTCGAATCGAGGCCCAAATAAAATAAACGGCCGATAATATAAACAAAAGCCATCCGGCAACATTGAACTTCCAAGTTGTGCGTTCATCCATGCTTCTATTTTATGTAAATCATAATAATTATAAAAATTAAATCGGCTTCAATTATTGTGATTCACTCCGTGATGGACAGAATTTGTAGTCTATCTTTTTTGTAAATTTTCTGTCAATCACATAATGTGAATCGCCCGCCATAAAAAATCTTTGAAATGAGGTGTCTATCGGGCACCTGCTTTTGTTCAAACGCATCAATGATTGGTTGGTCATCATATGAGATATATTTATGCTGCACTTCAAAACGGCCGTTTTCACACGTAATGATACAGTAGCGCGCAACAGGTTCTGAAAAACAGCCTAATGATCCAGGATTGATGTATCGGGAACGGCTGTTGACATCCACAAAGCGATGGTCGTGTCCAAACAGAATGATGTCCGAATAAGTGTCAGCAAACAAAGCGTCAAATTCTGATGGAGACAGTGATTTTTGAATGGAGAGAAAATCGTTGCTAGCCTCATTCAGCGCATAATGGAGCATCGTTAATTGCACGCCTTCGAATGTTTCAACAAGCTTGAAAGGCCATTTTGCCATTTCTGCTTTGTGGTGGATGGAAAGCTGTTGATGAACCCATTGTTGGTGTTCGACCTCACCGTCACTCATCCAAGCAGGTTGCGGGTTTGGGAGACCATGAACGAACCAAGCATCGTGATTGCCCATTAAGAAATGGCAATTGGGTAAGCTAAGCAAGAGATCGACACATTCAACCGGAAAAGGTCCAATTGAAATAGCATCCCCAAGATGGTAAATGGCATCAACAGACTCTAATTGAATTGCCGAGCATACGGCTTCCAGAGCCGGAAGGTTGCCATGAATATCAGTCAGAATGGCGAGTTTCATTCTTTCTCCAATTTCTGACATACGTCAAAATGGCATTACCAGTAATGGCCATGAAGGCAGCTATGGCATTAAAAAGCACGTCAAAATTGTCGTAGACTCGATTGGGGAGAAAAATTTGAATGATTTCATCAAATAAACCGAGTAAAACGGTGATCACAAATGCAAGAATGGCTGGAAAGCGAATTGATTCTACATGCTTGGACCGCTCTCTGATCGCTTCGTAGATGAAGGTCGCAACGATGCTATATTCGATGAGGTGACTTCGTTCAGCTGGAATCGTAAAGCGTAGGGCGATAAGAAGATAAACTGCTGCGATACCTAGGCCAACACCAATTTCAATGCCTCTTGACCTTGCTTTTAACCCCTGGGTCAGAATTGTGTGCATTACTAAAAACAAGCCGACCCAAAACGCATTAGAAAGGGTGGCATCGTCTAAGAGCCCAACGAGCCTCGGCACAAAACCGAGTGACGCGTAGATGGCGAACAGGGTTGCTGCTGCCCAAACCCATAAATTTCGTTCACGATTAGAGGTGAAGATGTTCATAGAAACATTATACGGTATGCAAAAGAAAAACGGCCGTTTCCTCAAGAGAAACGGCCGTTTTAAGATAAACGGCAAGAAAAAATTGTTGCTTAATTAATTATATTTGCCGTGCCCTAAGTCAATGGCAGAGTTTGAATTGGTTCCTCAACAAAATCCACCATTGACCAGAACAGTGTGTTTTTTGCTGAACCTAGCTGTTGAAGTAAGTCAAAATCCGTTTAAAGAATCGGACGACACCGACGCTAGAGCGCATTTCAAACTCTTCATAGTGGAAGTGTGATGGACGTAAGCCGTGATTAACTAACCCTTGCTTGAGCGAATCACGCATCCCAGTGGGTCCACAGAAGTAGACATGAGCCTCTTTGATGTCGCCATCAAGCTCTTCTACAATCCGCTTAGCATCTAAACGATTGCCTTCTTTTGAGGCACAGACTGAGAAGTTGAAGTTATCGACCTTTTCAGCAGTGCGTTCAAAATCTTCGACCATTAACGCGTCTTCCGACTTCGGTACACAATAGTAGAGATTGGTGGGTGACGGCCACTCTTCAGGAATTTCCTGAGACCATGCCATGAATGGTGTAATCCCAATGCCACCACCGATCCAGACCTGTGGCCCTTTTGTGGGTTTTAGCGAGAAATGTCCAAACGCGCTGGATACACGTGCTGATGCGCCCGCTTCCAAGGTGTTGTTTAGACGCTTGGTGTAACTGCCCAAACCTTTAACCAAAAAGCGAAGATTGCCATCGGGTTGTGGGGCACTGCTGATGGTGAATGGATGTACCTCCTGCAATGTGACTGGGCTGAAGTTAATAAAGGCAAATTGCCCGGCTTTGTGTGAGATGCCGCGTCCCTCAGGTTTCATATTGATCTCAGTAATGTCTTTGTGTTGAACGACACTTTCAACCTTGTATTTTTCACTGTTGTGACCAAACATACGTGGTACAAGCAGATACAGGTATGAAAGAATGCCAATCAAACAAAAGATGCCGATATATATCCCAGGTGCAGCAAAAACTGCAAACGGTTTTGCGACATAAATGTAGTGGTAAGCGGCGAGTGCAAAAAAGACACCTAGGAGGCGGTGTGACCACTTCC
>JANQSK010000841.1 GCA_028284105.1 Anaerolineae bacterium | reverse complement strand
GAGGCACCTGAAAATCCAGACATCGAAGTTCGCACAGACCTACAAACTGTTGAAGAAAGTGCAGCTTACATCATTCAACAATTGGAAGAACGTGGTTTGATTCCTGTCGTTGAAGCGGCGTAATTTTGAGGTGTTGTTGATTCTGAATTAACAACTTACTTCATCTTACACAAAAGAACCGTCATATGAGGTCTGTGGCCTGATTTGGCGGTTTTTTTGTTTTCAGGATACAGTCGGTTCTATGACGATAGACGAGGCTTGGGAATACGGCCGTATTCAACTCCAACATTCCCCTTCACCCGAACTAGATGCACGACTCCTGCTCGAACATGTTCTGTCTGTTTCACACGCGTATTTAGTATCTCATCACGATGATTTATTAACCGAGCTACATATTGACCAATATAAAGCATTCGTCGTTCGCGCTAAAACCCAAGAGCCTATCCCGTACATCATTGGCACGGCCGCTTTTTTTGATTTTGACCTCTCCGTCACCCCAGATGTGCTTATTCCACGGCCAGAAACGGAAGAACTGGTTGAACTTGTTTTGCGTTGGATAAAACAATACCAGCGCTATCAGCTTATTGATGTGGGTACGGGGAGCGGGTGTATTCCAATAGCCATTGCCCGGAAATGTGCAGAGTGTAAGATAACGGCCGTTGATATTTCACCCAACGCATTAGCCATTGCTCAAAACAATGCATCAACCCTCGCATCCAACCGTATTCGATTCATGCAATCTGATTTGCTTAATGAAATTTCAGAAAAAGTGGATGTAATCGTGGCAAACCTGCCATACGTCACTCAGGATGAGTGGACACAGTTAGACGATGGGGTAAAATTGCACGAACCGGCACTAGCCCTCATCGGGGGGCGTGATGGACTTGAGCTGATTCACAAGCTCCTCGAACAAGCCCAAACGCGCCTTAACCCAAATGGGGCTATTTTTTTGGAGATTGGATGGCTACAGGGAACGGCCGTTTCCCAGCTCAGCCAAACACTATTTCCAAATGCAACGGTTACTGTTCACAAAGATTATGCCAATCACGATCGATTTGTTTCGATTCAGCTGAAAGAGGAATTGACATAATCATACAGGAAGAAGAGAAAATTCATTCATGATCGGACTGGTATTGCCAATCATACTGGCAGTTGCTGGGATAGGTGCAGCCTTTTTCACTTATCAAGGCATTCGCCGCGGTGGCGCAAGATATTACACTCTCGAAAGGGAATCCTTGCTCAGACAAGCGAGTCTGACATTGCTTCTCTCAACGATACTGTTTCTTGCTTCGATTGGCTTGATGGCTTACGACCAACAGCAGTTATTGGCTGAAGACACAGAAACGGCCGTTGTGGATGGAGAAGACAGTTCAACAGAGCCCAATATCGTTATTCAAGCCGAAGAGACCCCTGAGCTAAATACGCTCCCACCGTTACCCACCGAAACGGCCACACCCGGACCGACCTTATCACCTACCCCTCTCATTTGTCGCGCCGTTGTTGAAGGCACCTTTGATAATGGGTTAACCTTACGCACAAATCCTGGAGGAAGCGAAGTGGACATCTTGGCTGAATCTGCCATCTTAACCGTCATTACCGAAGAAGATCCCGTTGAACTCAATGGGTTTCGATGGCGTAAAGTTCGCTCTTTATTAGGGGATGAAGGCTGGGTTGCTGAAGACTTTATCACGCTTGGCTCGGGGTGTGAATAATGATTATTGGCATTGACGCAAGTCGTGCCGTCACTCAGCAGCGTACGGGCACTGAAGCGTACGCGTACTTCTTAATTGACGCCCTTATTCCACAAGCGTTAAAAGCAGGGCACCAAATACGGCTATATTTCAATCAAGCTCCCCCATCTGATCATTATTTTACTCATTTGCCGGATCATCGCGTTGAGCAATTGGTGATGGCATTTCCACGACTGTGGACACACGGTCGTTTAGGGCCAGAGCTCTTTAGAAAGCCTCCTTCTATCTTTTTCACCCCATCTCATGTCATCCCATACAGCTACAAAGGCCCAGCTGTCGCAACCGTACACGACTTGGGATACCATCATTTTCCAGAGGCACATACGCGGTCCCAACGCGCCTATCTTACGTGGAGCACACGGCACAACTGCCGCCGAAGCCAAGTTGTTGTTGCTGACTCCATTGCCACCAAGACAGATATTGAGCAATTTTATAAAACGCCAACAAGTAAAATTAAGGTCATCTATCCGG
>JANQSK010000773.1 GCA_028284105.1 Anaerolineae bacterium | reverse complement strand
GTGCAAAACGCGTCCAGCAAAGCCCATTATCTGTAATGCCGTGCAGGCAAATCAAGGAACGGCCGTTGCCGCCCGTCCTTGTAAAATGTAGCGAAATTCCATTCACTAAAACTGTTTCAGAATGCCAATTGTTGTTCATAGACCGATGTGTCCGGAAAAAGGATTTTGAGATAGATGCACAAAACGTGTTTTCCCAACTCTTTTTCAAACGATTTTTTCCGTTTATCTAGTATATCTCAGCGCATGAAGCATGGGCTAGAGTGGAATGCGCCAAATTATTCACCATTCACCCCATCCCCCTGTCACCTTGTCACCCCCTCACCTCACTTCTGCCTTCTCGCTTCATTTCCGCTACAATCCGCATCATGAAAATCCTGCAGCTGTCCCAAGCCTATCACCCTGTGCGCGGTGGGGCTGAATGGATGATCCAGCAGTTATGCGAACAGATGGCCAATCGCTATCACGATGATGTCACCGTTTATACGGCGGCTGTGACCAAACCTATCTACTTTTGGAAGGATGAAGGTGGGCCGATGCCGGTTGGCACTGAGACTATCAATGGCGTGAGGGTTCGTCGATTCCCTGTTTATCGAGGATTCCAAACCGCCCGAATGTTGGCTGCACATGGCTTTCATCGATTTAAATTACCGTATCACGATTGGGCGCGGAGTTTACAGGTGGGGCCTATCATTTGGAGGCTGGCAGATGAGGTGGCGCGAAGCCAAGCGGATGTGGTGATGGCAGGCACCTTTCCCTTTTTACACATGAACTACGCGGTACGAGGGGCTAAAAAAGCGAATTTGCCGGTGATTTTGCTTGGCGCTATTCACGCTGATGACAAATGGGGATATGAGCGGCAGCATTTTTTCAACGACATTGCACGGGCTGATGGCTATTTGGCGCTGACCGAGTTTGAAAAGGAACTCGTGATATCTCGAGGTGCGCATCCTGATCGTGTTTTTGTAGTTGGTGGTGGCGTGAATCCTGATCCTTTTACCCAAGCGAATGGGAAGGCGATGCGTGAAAAATATGGCTGGGAGGATGATCCTGTTGTTGCTGTATTGACACGCCAGTCTGCGCTCAAGGGAATGGGGACGATTGTGGAGGCGATGCCACAAGTGTGGCAGCAGTTTCCAAATGCGCGATTGATGCTGGCTGGTGCGCGGCGGGAATATACGGCCGTACTCGAAGAATGGATTGAATCGTTGCCGACTGCTCAAAAAAGCCGTGTCACCCTTATCAACGACTTTCCAGAAGAAGAGAAGGCTCAACTGCTAAAAGCCGCTAACTTACTAGTGCACACGTCAGCTAATGAATCCTTTGGCATTGTGTTTACCGAAGCGTGGGCGGCAGGTATTCCTGTCATCGGTGCAGATGTTGGCGCGATTGCATCTCTAATCGATATCGGCCAAGATGGTCTTTTATTCAATCCAGGAGATGCAGAGAGTTTGGCTGAAAGAATAGAACAGCTCTTGAATAATCCTCTTGAGGCCATCGCAATGGGGCAGCATGGCGTGAAAAAGGTTCAAGAAAAATATCGATGGGAGCTTATTGCAGATAAAGTCCGTGCTATTTATGAGCAAGGGATTGAGCGAAAAAAACAGGCTTCGACTTAGTTTTATTGGCTCTTTTCGGCTGTCAAATAGTTAAAAACCCAAATAAAATCCCGTCAACTTATCATCTAACTGTCACAAACTGATCTTTTAACTGTGTAAAATGGTGGGCGATTATCAACGCTTATGGCTGAATACAAAATTATTCAGCTTGTATTTGAGGAGTAAAATGAATAAACGTTTAGCGATTGTGATCTTGATTTCGATAGGTGCGTTTGCATCTATCTTGTGGGGAAGCCATTCGATATTTGCCTCTCCGGGTGGCATCACCCAAGCATCGGGCAATCCCAATGATCCATTAACCTGTAATACCTGCCATGGTGGTGGAATTGAGCCCGAAGTTGGTTTACTTGGTAATCCTGTGGTTATGCCAGGGGAGCTGGTTTCATTCACGTTGAAAATTACAGGGGGACAGGAAATTGCAGGTGGATTTAATGTCTCAACGGAAGGTGGCACATTGACAGCCCCAATGGGCTCAATGGATGTCCGTGCAGAAAACGATGAGGTGACGCATACAGGTCCCAAAGTAGTTGATGGTGATGGCAATGTGGAGTTTACCTTTAATTGGGAAGCTCCGATGTCTCCAACTGTTGCAACACTTTATGGAGCCGGCAATTCAGTTAATTTAGCAGATCAGACCGGCGGAGATTTAGCAAGCTTTGTAGTATTAGACGTGACCGTAGGTGTCTATAGCAACACCGTTTATTTACCTTTGATTATTTCTGAATAATTTGGAAACTCCTGCAGGGACATCGTTTGTGATGTCCCTGCAGATTTTTATGGATTAACCAGCACCACTTGCGCCGCCGCCAGCTGCACCACCGGCCGCACCACCTGCACCCGCTGTTGATGCGGTAGCATTTGTCATCACGACAAAGGCAGCGAAGCCATCTTCGGGGGAAGCCGACATCACTTTAAAATAGTCTGGGAGTTCAGAGCCACCCTGATTTTTATGCCACTTGACCCAATGACTCAAAAGCCCATAAGAAGCTGCATAGGGTAAATAAGCTTGGAACGCATTGCCTTTGTTCGCAGATGCTTTGTTATGGCTTACATTCTTGATGTGCTCATAAAATTGTTGCCACTCTGATGCAGCAGCGAGCCCCTTTTGGCTTAAGGGTTTGATTGTGCCACCTACGGCGAAATATCCAATGCTGATGAGCATGAATGTGAAGGCCAAGATAAAAGGCCACAAGCCAAATTGGTCTTCAAAAATGGCGGTTAGGATGAAGACAAGTGTAGCCAAGGCCATAAACACCCCACCAATTGCCATAAAGCGCGTGCGTATCCCGGCACGTTCTGTGCTGAGGAATCCATTGATTTCGAGTTCCTCTTTGAGTGGTTCTTTGAATAGTTCCCAATTCTTGCCGCTCAGTTTCTCCGTTAATTTGGAGAGTTTGAATGATTCGATAGGGGCTCCTTTTTCATTGAACAGCATATCGATTAGGCCATTTTCATGTGGTAAAAGGCCAGACGGCCGTTTCAGGAGATGCACAATAAATTCGTGCTTTTGATGCCACTTTTTGTCGTCCGTTTCTTCAATCGTGATTGCGCCTCTATCGGCGAGATCGAAAAGCGTAGCGATGGCGTTGACCCATGTGGGTTCGGCATTGCTGCTGTTGATAACCCCAGCCAGTGCGGGAGATAGATCGCTTGGGGGATCGTATTGTGGAACGGCCGTTTTGAGTTTGGGGACTCGATAGCGACGCTCCGCAGCCGTAATGCCAAAAATACCAAGGAGAAACAATAATCCACCAGACACCATCCAAATAGGACCAAGCGCATTTTGGCGCTGACGATTTTGTTGCCAAAGTGGGGCTGTTTCAATTATTGAGCCAGATTCAAAATCAAGCGTAAGTGTCATTTGATCGTCATCATCAACGTCAAATTGGGTTGCAATGATTTCATTGGCGAAGCGCTCAATGGTGGCGCCTTCGTCAGCAGCTGGCTCTTCAATGAGAACGGCCGTATTGGGGAACGTCACATTAACAGTGCTGCTACCTACCTCATAATCAAACTCATCAGGTAAGGGTTGATATTTAAACCGATCTGAATTTTCCTCTTGGCGAATTACGCCGAGCATTTGGTAGCTGAGGGTGAATGTTTTGCTTGTATTGGCTGTGGGTTCAAGATGCCACTCTACACGAATATCTTCATCGTCATAGGTGATTTCAACCTCACCGGGATCTGTGCCTTCACGCCATGTGTCTCCATCCACTTTTGCCTCAATGTTGACAATGCCATCGCTGAAGTCGCCTTCTAGCTCTCGAAATACGAAGGTGAATGGGTCTCCCACGAAAAGAAAAGTCACTGTTTCAGTGACCTGTAGTGAACCATCTTCTTGAATCGTGATATCTACATCAAATTTTTCTGCACTATATGATTTATCTTGTGCTGATACAGTTGAGACGCTTACTATCAAAAGTAAAAAAACCAAAAACAGCTTACGCCACATTGAAAAACTCCTTTTGTAATGTGTGGTTTATATGAAAATCAAGATATTTTTTTGTTTTTCATTTACTCACTAAACCATGGCCCAATTTGTTGAGCCCGTTGGTAATCAGTTAAATCTAATTGAAGTGGTGTGATAGAGACGTAGCCATCTTCTAAAGCGCCAAAATCAGTTCCTTCTTCCACGACGCCATCTGGCTCTTCGCCGGCAATCCAATAATACGGCCGTCCACGGGGGTCAAACCGTTTATCAAGTTCGTCCCGATAGATGCGTTGGCCTTGGCGGGTAATGCGAAATCCTTTGATTTCATCAAGGGGGAGGAGCGGAATGTTGACACTGAGCAGCATCTTTTTATCCAGTGGATGTGCCAAAATGCGTTCAAGCACCTGAGTGACAATGGCTTTGCCTGTTTCAAGATCATAAGGTGACGCATAGCCACCAAAAGAAAAAGCAATACCCGGAATCCCCGCGATGACAGCTTCCATGGCTGCGGTGACTGTGCCCGAATAGGTGACGTCATGTCCCAAGTTTGGTCCTGCGTTGATACCCGATACCACAAGGTCAATTGGTTTCTCTACAATGCCTAGATCAGCAAGGGCGACGCAGTCGGATGGTGCCCCATCGCTCGTAATTGCAGAACGGCCGTTTGCGAGCACCACTTCTTCAATTCTTAAAGGTCGTGTTAAAGTCTTTACGTGGCCACCTGCTGACCAGTTGCGATTTGGGGCCAAAATCGTCACTTTTCCAAAAGCTTCCGCCGCTTCTGCTAGCGCCTGTAATCCAGGGGCGCGTACCCCATCATCGTTTGTTGCTAAGATATGCATAGATGTCTCCAAAATCCATTTTTGAACGTTATTGTATTTGAATTATGTGATTGACAGAAAGTTTTCTAAAAAAGATGCCTTACAAAGGCTGCCAATCACCGAGTAATTCACAATCATTGAATTTGATTTAATTTTTAAAAATTTTTGTGATTTACCTACATAGATTGTAAGAATTGAATTGGAGAAAATAGAATGCGGGCTTATTGAAAATCGAAAAAGCGTCAAGACATCTCTTATCTCTATTCTCTTATTCTTTTCTCTTTTATAATGATGCACATGAATAAAAGCTTTCCTCCTCCAGACTACATTCAAACAGAATCGGCCGTTGATGGCATTGTGGTGTACAAGCCAAAACCACCTGAAGAACATGACACCGTTTTAAACTTTCATTGCCCAAACTGTACGGCTACCACCGCCTACAGCACGGATGATGGTGGGCTAACCTGCTCAAGTTGTGGATATCACGAAGTGCCAGAAGTAGAACAGGTCGGTAAAGAAGCTGAAGAATTTGAGTTTACCGTTGAAGCGCTAGAGCATGCGGTTCATGGTTGGGGCGAAGAGCGGAAAGAGCTCGTTTGCAACAATTGCGCTGCGCACACGACCTTGCCGCTATCTTCATTAACCATGATGTGTCCATTTTGCGGTTCTAATAAAGTGGTGCAAATGAAGGCCGTTCAAGATGTGTTACGTCCTCGGTTTATTGTGCCATTTGCCACAACGACAGCTCAGTGTCGTCAAATAACCAGTGAATGGCTAGGAGATAGCTGGCTGTTTCCCGACAAGCTCCAAAATTTAGGTCGAAGCGTTGAGTATGTACCTGTTTATGTACCATTTTGGACATTTGATGCACGTGCCTTGGCCGATTGGACAGCAGAGGAGGCCCATCGCAAAAAGGGTTGGGACGGCAAGACCAAAACGGTATGGAAAAAAATTAAAGGGAATGTAAATCTCTTCTTTGATGATTTGTTAGAGCTTGGGAGTAAGCAAGTTGATCACAAGCTGTTTGATCAAATTCGCCAATATAATTTAGAAGAAATTGTGACTTATCGTCCTGATCTATTAGCAGGTATCCAAGCCCAAGCGTATGATGTTCCCCTAGAAGCGGCATGGGATAAAGCCCGAAATCGCATGCGGTTACGCACAAAAAAGGAATGTAAAAGAAAAATATCGCGCCGTTACCGTAATTTCCGAATGAATCTAGATTTTCAAGACGAGAGCTGGCGATATGCGTTATTGCCCCTTTATATTGCCGTTTACCATTTTGGTGAGAAACGATATCAAGTGCTTATTAACGGTCAAACGGGAAAAATTGCAGGACAACGCCCTGTTGACTTAAGAAAGTTGTGGAACTGGATTGGAATATTGATTTTGCCTGCTTTGTTGATTGGTTTGCTTTCCTTAGTCATTAGAGCTGTTTATGGCCCTGAGTGGCTAATGAACATTGTTAACTTCTTGTTCCCTGTTGTGGTCTTTTATTTAATATTTACGGCCGTTTACATATTTAATCTGCTTGTCACTTCAGGCAAACTGCAACGAGGGGAGAAGCTGTAATGTCAGAGAGTTGGTTGACCAATTGGCAGTTGCCCCATGAAATATTAGATTGTGAAAAATGTGATGCTACCTTTTTGCATCCACAAGCCCAAACGGGCATAAGTTGTCCCTTTTGCGGGCATGAGCAGTTTTCACAAATTGAGTTAACAAGCAATTCGATTTTAAGCTATGAGCCAGAGTATGTGGTGCCGGTCGCTCAAAATGAAGAGATGGTCTTTGATGCAGTTCAGGCATTTCAAAAGAAAGTGGCTATGGCCCCGTTTGATTGCACCGTGGAGAATTTGGAAGCAAGGGCCATCCTTTTTTATTGGCCGATGTGGTTAGTTGATAGTGATGTGACGGCTCGTTGGCAAGCGGAAGCGGGATTTGATTATGATGCAATCACATATGGGGAAAAATTTCGGGATGGACAGTGGCGAAGTGTGCAAAATAAAGATCGGCGTGTTCGGTGGGAACCCCGTTTGGGTGAGTTAAACCGTCATTATGCGGATCAGCTTGCCCCGGCATTAGATGAACATGATGACATTATTCGTTTGATAGGTGAATACTATCTGACCAATAAACGGCCGTTTTCATCACAAGATGTCGAAGAAAGTCTGATTCGATTGCCTGCGCGTTCTCCTAAAGATGCGTGGGCTTCAGCCGAAACGTACATTCATCAGAGTTCACAAGAAGAGTGTCGCGAGGCCGCTGGCGCACAGCATATTCGGCAATTTAAATGGTCACCGCAATTTCATAACCAAAATTGGACCCAACTTTTGCTCCCTATCATTTCAACCTACTACCTGGATGATGCTGGCCAAAAGCAAATGGTGTATATCCATGGTCAGACAGGCCGCGTGGCTGGGCAGCGAAAAGCTTCAATGAATAGAGCACTCCAATATTCGCTTCGATTGGGTATTTTGGCAGGCGTTTTGTTGGGAATAACGGCCGTTCTTTGGCTCGTTCAATTTTTTACCGGTTCAGTCATTGCTGGTGATCTGATGGGGCTGTTTGTCTTTTTAACATTCTGTGCTGGAGCAAGCGTC
>JANQSK010000753.1 GCA_028284105.1 Anaerolineae bacterium | reverse complement strand
GTGCCTCATCTGCTGGTGTGCGTCGTGTTGAAGCTGTGACGGGTCGGGCGGCTCGTGAGCTTATTGCTGATCGCTTGGGTCTGCTTGATAAAGTGGCTGCAAAGCTGAACGCGCCTTTGAATGACTTGGTTACACGCGTTGAAAGTTTGGTTGAAGAAAATCGCAGCTTGCAAAAGCAGCTTGATCAGCTTCAAAAACAGATGGCGGTCTCGCAGTTTGACACTATTTTGGCACAAACTCAAGAGGTGGCTGGTGTTTCTGTTTTGGCAGCACAAGTTGATGGCGTTGATACGGACGGTTTACGTGAGTTGGCTGATCGCTTCCGCGATAAAGTAGGAACAGGAACGGCCGTATTGGCCACAGTCAATAACGACAAACCCATCATCATCGCAACAGTGACCAAAGATTTGATTAGCCGCGGTGTCAAAGCGGGTGACATTGTTCGTGAAGTGGCTAAGATGGTTGGCGGTGGCGGCGGTGGTCGCCCCGATATGGCACAAGCGGGCGGTCGAGATGCGTCCAAACTGCCTGAAGCATTGGCAAGCGTGCCCGGATTAGTTGAATCTGCACTTCAGTAAAAAAGTTGATGACTCAGCAAAACCTCTGAGGTCAACAGGTATCCAAAAATGATACAGTCTGGACTTCGGAGGTTTTTGTAAATTGCGAATGAGCGAAGCTAAACGAGCAGCACATTTTGTAATTCTCAAAATTCCGAACCCAATTTATGAAAATAATTCACCTAGATCCTGAAGATGACATCGTATCGATTTGCGATCGATTGTCGTGGGCAAATGAGCGGCAAGTGCTGCTTGTATTGCCTGAGGATGGAGGTGTTTTACAAGAAGGGCTTGATGTGGTGCGTTTGCGGCGGTTTAGCGACCGCCAGCGTATCGAAGTCGGTGTGGTAACCGGCGATCGTCGGTTATTGAATCAAGCTAAATCTTTAGGTGTTCCCGCTTTTCAATCGATTCATTCCGCTCAAAACAGCCGACGAGGCTGGTGGCGGGGTCGTCGACAATCTCAAATTGTGGGGCTTAACAATAAACGGCGTCAACTGGCTGAACGGCCGTCTATTTCTTCTTCAGATCGATTAGAGATGTTCCGGCGGATGACCCCTTTGTCAATGAAACGTCGATGGGTTGTGCGCTATCTAGCTATTGTTTTGTTTTGTCTCACCCTTGCATTGGTCTTCGTATTGTTTGTTGTGTCGGTTCCCGGAGCAACGCTCACAGTCAAACCCGAAATTGTGCCTATTCAGATTGAGCAACTGATTGTGGCTGATCCCCAGATTGAACAAATCGATTATGGGAATTTCATTTTACCCGCGCGGATTTTGTCTGTGACGGAAGCGTGGGAGGCAGAGGTGGAGACGACTGGCTCTATCGAAGTGCCAAATGTGCCAGCACGTGGAGCGGTATTGTTTGTTAACTTATTAGATCAAGAAGTAGTCATTCCAGCCGGAACGCGCGTGACAACTTCTGATGGGACAACCATTTTCTATCAAACAGCTGAGGCGGTGACCTTAGCAAATGTGGTCGGTAGCACGGCAGAAGTATCGATTGTGGCTGTTGAGCCTGGTCCCCAAGGGAATGTAGAAGCAAATCAAGTGAACCGTGTAGAGGGGGCACTGGCAACGCAGGTCGAGGTGCGAAATTTAGAACCTTTGACAGGTGGTGCATTCCGATTAGCCCCAGCGGTGAGTGAAGAAGATGTGGCTCGTTTGCGGGGACAAGTGCTCCAATTTTTAGAGGCGGTTGCCATCGCTGAGATGGAGAGCTCTCTCTCTGAGCGAGAGTTTTTAACACGCGATTCTGTCCGTGTGGTGACCATTTTAAATCAATCATTTTCGCACAGTGTGGGTGAACAAGCGTCCCGTTTGACGCTTGAAATGCGGGCTGAACTTGAAGGAACGGCCGTTAATACAACAGAAGCGTCAGGATTAGCCTATGAAAGCTTGATTTTGACGGTTCCTGAAAATCATTCGCTGATTCCAGAGAGCATTCGTTTTGAAAGCGGCGACGTGGTTGGGTCGGACGAAGCAGGTCGGGTGACCTTTTTTATGAATGCTGAAGCGGTAACTGCCGTTAATGTGCCACTGAATAGCTACCTCGATGCCATTTCTGGCCAAGAACAAGAAGTGGCCATGCTCTATTTAGAAGAGCAACTTCCCCTCCGAGAAACACCACAAATTACCATTTGGCCGCTCTGGTTTGATCGTGTGCCGTATTCAACCAGCCGAATCCAGACCGTTTTTGACGTCGATGGGTAAAAATAGCAAAGAATCATATGGGTATAAAAAGAACGCCACCTCCCGGACGCGTCATGGCGCTTGATTTGGGAGAAAAAAGAATAGGCATTGCTTTAAGCGATCCGCTGCGAATGATTGCGAAGGCGGATCGGGTTATCAAACGACGCTCACGCAAAGAAGATTATGCAACTTATCGACGAATCATTGAGGAATCGTCGATTTCGCTGGTTGTTGTTGGATTACCTTTAATGCTAGATGGTGAAGACAGTCAGCAGACAAGTTGGGTACGCAATTACACTGAGCAGTTGACAACTGAAGTCACGATTCCTGTTGAACTTTGGGATGAAGGATTTTCAACCGTTGAGGCTGAAGAAGCGCTCAAGATGGGTGGCGTTCGGCGAAAAAAGCTGCGGGATCGGGTAGATGCCGTTGCGGCCGCCGTGATTTTACAGAGCTACTTAGATGCTCATCGAAGCTGACGCAATCAATATATTAGGTATTGGGTTATTGGCGAACACCAAAATTAAGACGCCTCTTTTTCAAGTTACTCTTTGGTTTTTACAAAAAAAGGTGGCGCTGGCCACTGCCCGCTTTCAACAAAAACTATGACCAATCAACAACGAAAAAATCCATATGAAGAACGGCCGTCTTCTGCGAAGCGAGGTTTTACTTGCCTAATGCGCGCAGTGCTATTAACAGTCGTTTTAATCGGTTGTGGCGCTGCCAGCGTCGTTCTGCTCGTTCGTACGCTGGGATTAAACCCTCTTGAATTAGGCCAACGCAGCAATAATCCCATTCTAAATCCAGTGGAGAGTGCCTACTTAGAAACCTATTTGGCAAATAATCAGGAGGCGTTAGGGCAACCGGCCGGTGTCGGGAATGCACCAGTTCAGTTTGTGATTTCTCCTGGAGAAACGGCCAATATCATTGCGGGAAATTTACAACAGGCAAACTTGTTGACCAACACAGAGCTGTTTATTAATTATATTCGTTATCATGGGTTTGATTCACAGCTTGAAGCTGGCACGTTTACTCTCAATCCGCAATTAACCATTCCTCAATTGGCCGAAGCGTTGACCCGTTCGGTGGCAGAAGAAGCCATTGTGCAATTTATTGAGGGGTGGCGAATTGAAGAAATGGCGGATCACTTGCGGGATAATCCAACCGCCAATATTGATCCCAATCAGTTTCTAGAAATCGCGGAACGCAAAAGACCCCATAATTTAGCCCCTTATCCATTTTTGGGGTCTCTTCCAATTGGGAACTCCCTTGAAGGGTTTTTGTTTCCTGACACGTATCGCTTGCCCATTGATGCTGATGCAGCATATTTGGTTGATTTGATGCTCACTAATTTTGGAAACCGAGTGACACCTGAAATGATCCAAGCGTATGGTGGTCAGGGGTTGAACATCCATCAAGCGGTCACCTTAGCCTCAATTGTGGAGCGTGAAGCGGTCATTAACGAGGAACGGCCGATTATTGCCGGCGTGTTTTACAATCGATTGGCGGTTAGTATGCGGCTAGAGGCTGACCCCACCGTTCAATATCCGCTGGGATATCAGGCTGATATCGATAGCTGGTGGAAACGGCCGTTGACCGTAGCCGATCTCGAAAACCAAAATCCATATAACACCTACACCTCAGATGGCTTACCTCCAGGACCCATTGCAAATCCAAGCTTGTCTTCCTTGCAAGCAGTTGCTTTTCCAGAAGCGTCAGAGTTCATATTTTTCGTAGCTGATTGTCAAGGGGCTGTGGGTAGCCATCAATTTTCAGTCACCTACGATCAACATTTAGCCAAAGTAGAAGCATGCCGATAATGCAAACAGCTATCCCTAAAATATCATCACA